>CAKUVB010000005.1 GCA_934693215.1 uncultured Candidatus Melainabacteria bacterium | reverse complement strand
GTATTAATATTGGTGGGTTAGCATTATTCAATGTACTTAATTCTTCAGGAAATATGTTTCCTAACTTTATTTGGGGATTTGGTGGAAGTATTTTTGAAACCTTCTTTACCGGTGGTGCAAAAATGGCAAACTTAAGAATGAATAAAGTTAAATATGAAAGAATGTTAAAAACTTATCAAAATACAAACCTTGTTTCTATACAAGAAGTTAATGACGCACTTTATGCTTACAAATATGATAATGATAAGTATAAACAAAATGTTAAAAACAAAAACCTTGAGGTAAGAGATTTTAATTTGTCTAAAAAAATGTATGAACAAGGTGTTATTTCAAAACTTGATTTGAACCAAAGACAAGAAAATCTTCTAACAATAGATAATATGGTTGTACAAAGCAAAATAGGTTGTATTGTTGATTCAATAGGCTTGTACAAGGCAACTGGTGCAGGAGTTAATAAAACTCTTAAACTGAATTAATGTAAAATTTATATTAGATAACAATAAAAAAGACCGGCAATTGCCGGTCTTTTCCATATACTTCTCTTAATTATATTATTTTGATGATTTTCTTGTTCTTTGAAGTTTACCATGTTCTTGAATTTGTGCTTCAAGAAGATTTGCATAGTATGCTTTGCCGTCAGCAGCTTTATATGTTTTTGGAGATGCAAATTTTTGTTTATGTAGTTTTGATTCAGATTGTTCAATTGTAGAAAGGATTTCATTGAACTTGAATGTTCTAGTTCCGTCAGCATTACGTTTTTTGAGCATATAATTAACAAGTTTTTTGTTTCTACCGTTAATTCTTGAATATAAAGACAACGCATCTTTATTAGAAACAGAAGGTTTTTTAACTCCTGCAGCTCTTTCCATTGCTCTTGTTTCTTTGATTGATTCGAAGATTTCAGGAAGCATTTGCATACGCATTTTTGTTGCTGTAATTGCATAATCACGTTTTTGGTCTGCCAATGTTTTTGAACCAAGTTTCTTTTCAATGATTTGATTTACATCATTTATTACTGCAAGTTTTTTAGCATTAGGTGCTTTTGGAGCTTTTAGTACATTAAAGTGTCTAATTGCTTTTTTCTTCACAGGTTGAGATACTGGTTCAGCAACTGTTTCTACTGGAGTTGTTTTAACGATTTCAGCAGCTTTAGTTTCTAAAGGTGGAGTTGCAATTTGAGTTGTAATTGGTTCTGCAATTGAGCTATTAGCAGGTTCTGAAGCTGTAGGTAAGAATTCTTCCATTCTGCGTTTGATATCTGCTATTTCTGCTTGATTTTGTGCTTCTTGTGCAATCTTAGCTTGTTTATCTTCAGACATACCATATCTTATTTTACTGATTTGGTTTTTTAATACTCGTTTAATTTTTTGTCCAAATGTGAAACCTTCATGTAGACCAATGTCTTTCATTTCTTGAATATGTGCTTTTTTCTCTGGAGTAAGGAAAAGTGGGTTTGTGATTTCTCTGTTTAGCACTTCAAATTTTTCCTCACCATGTACTTGTCCCATAATGTTTTGTGCATTGTCATAAAAAATATCTAATTTTTTTGTTGAAATTCGACTAAATAATGTGTTCAAAGAACTGATTCTGCGAGGCATATTGTCTTTAGCAAGAGCTTTCTTTACATAGTTAGCAGCATGTTTATCAGAATCAATTCTATCAAATAATTCATGAAGATCTGCGACATTTTGGTTAAAGTCTTTGCTATGGTAGTTGTCAAATCTGTTTGATTCAAAAGTTTTTAAAATACGACATCTTAGGTCAATATTATCTTTGGTTGTTGATTTATACATTGCCATAACATCTTTGTCATTACCGGCTTTAAGGCTATCTGTAGAACAGCCAAAATATTTTGTAAATGCGTCTAAAAATTGTCCTCTTTCTTCTGTATAATTTTGTTTTAAAGATTTAAGGTTAAATTCTCCGGTTTCTTTTAAAGTGTTATTACGGAAAATTTCATCAAACCAATTTTCACGTTCTACGATATTTTTGTCGTAAGTTCCGGCATTAACCATTTTATCTAGGTTTTTAACTGCATTTTCATCTTCTTTATGTGCTAATAAATATGGTTTATATTCTGAAAAGTTTTTTGCATAGAGTTCTGCGTTTTCAGATTTAAGCATGTCTGTCATTAAATTAGGACTTGCTTCTCTGTAATTTGCACGATGGATTAGTTGATTAATATTATCTGCTAATGATAATTTATTTTTATCTTCACCAATAATTTCAAAAGTTTCTTTTATTTTTGACATTTTGCCATGAATACCATTTATTAATGAAAAATGTTCTTTTTTAGGGTTCTTAACACTATCGAAAATTTTGAATACAATATCTGCGTTTTCAGTACCTTCTTTGCCAATATCTAAGCCATATTTCGCATGAAATTTATGTGTGATTGAACTAAGGAATCGTAATTTATTTGTTGAAATACCTTTAGTTCGTGCCATGATTTCGTCATCAGAAACTCTTAATATTTGTGCAATTTCTTTTTTACATTCAACTGAGGCTCTTTCTAAAGTTTTGCTATTGGTAAATATAGATTTAAGCCCAAATCCTTTGAATTGTACATTTTGTGACTGATTGTAAGCGGGTTTATATAATCTTTGTTTGTTAGAAATTGAATTATTTTGTTGATTGATAGTTGGTTGGTTCATACGAAAATTAGTGATTGTATTCATGGACATTCCCCTTTCGTCACATGTAATGTCCCTCAAGAAAAAAAATTGCTTTTTAAACAAGATATGTAAAGAAATATTAATGCAAATTTGAAAAATAAATAACTCGGGTAACTCGTGCTTTGTTTTTCTATGCTATGATTATATAAAGATATAGGGTAGAGGAACTTTTTATGTTGAAATTTTTAATTAAATTATTAGGCGGTTCAAACGATAAAAAAATAAAACAAGTTTTACCAATAATTGACCATATAAATGCGTTAGAGCCTGAATATGAAAAATTTTCAGATGATGAATTACGAGCTAAGACAGACGAATTCAAGAAAATATTAAAGGAAAGACAAACTTCAGATAATCCAAAAGCTGACAGAATTTTAGAAAAAGAAGCATTAGATAAAATTTTACCGGAAGCATTTGCAACAGTGAGAGAAGCTGCAAAACGTGTTTTGAATATGCGTCATTTTGATGTTCAGCTTATGGGTGGATATTTTTTGCATAATGGAAATATTGCAGAAATGAGAACTGGTGAAGGTAAAACTCTTGTTGCAACTTTGCCGGCATATCTAAACGCATTAACTGGAAAAGGCGTTCACGTAATTACAGTAAACGATTATCTTGCAAAACGTGATAGCGAGTGGATGGGTAGAGTATATAAATTTTTAGGTCTATCAGTTGGGGTTATTTTATCAGGTGGTAGAAATGAAATGGAATTTGCAGAGAAAAAAGCTGCTTATGAGTGCGATATTACTTATGGTACAAACAATGAATTTGGGTTTGATTATTTAAGAGATAATATGGCAGGTTCATTAGAAATGCTTGTTCAACGTCCATATAATTATGCCATAATTGACGAAGTTGATAGTATTTTGATTGACGAGGCTAGAACTCCGCTTATTATAAGTGGTAAATTAGAAAAATCAGCAGACACATATAAGCTTATGGCAAAAATTGCACCTCAATTAAAACGTGATGTTGATTATGAAGTTGATGAAAAGAACAAGAATGTTATTTTGTCAGAAGAAGGGATTGATAAGGCTCAAGAACTTATTGGTTGTAAAGATTTGTTTGATATCTCAACTCAATATGCACATCATCTTTTGCAAGCATTGAAGGCTAAAGAATTGTTTATCAAAGATACTGATTATGTAATCAAAGATGGCGAGGTTATGATTGTTGATGAATTCACTGGTCGTCTAATGGAAGGTCGCCGTTGGTCTGACGGACTTCATCAGGCTGTAGAGGCTAAAGAGGGTGTAAAAATCCAAGACGAAACCCAAACTCTTGCAAGTATAACCTTCCAAAACTTATTCAGATTGTATCCTAAATTGTCAGGTATGACAGGTACTGCAATGACAGAAGAAGCTGAATTTGGCAAGATTTACAATTTGGAAGTTACTGTTATTCCAACAAATAAAAAAGATATCAGAATAAATTATCCCGATGTTATTTATAAAACAGAACGTGCTAAATTCAATGCCGTTGTAGAGGATATTATTGCTCAACACAAAATAGGTCGTCCTGTTTTGGTTGGTACGATTAGTATTGAAAAATCAGAATATTTGTCAGCATTACTTAAAAAACGTGGGATTAAGCACAATGTATTGAATGCTAAATATCACGAAAGAGAGGCATATATTATTGCTCAGGCTGGTAGATATGGTGCTGTTACAATCGCAACTAATATGGCTGGTCGTGGTACAGATATTCTTCTAGGTGGTAATGCTGAGTATCTTGCAAAAGAGATGCTTGATGCAAAAAAATATTCACCTGAAAAAACTCCGAATTATGAAGAAAAGAAAGATGCTGCACTTGCAGAAGCGAGAGCCATAACATCAGAAGAACATGACAAAGTTGTAGCAGTTGGTGGACTTCATGTAATAGGTACAGAACGTCATGAATCCAGACGTATTGATAACCAGCTTAGAGGTCGTGCTGCAAGGCAAGGTGACCCTGGTTCTACAAGATTTTTCTTGTCGTTAGAAGATAATTTGATGAGAATATTTGGCGGGGATAAACTTGTTTCTTTGATGAATATGATGAATGTTGAAGAAAATATGGCTATTGAATCAGGAATAATTACAAAACAGATTCAATCTGCTCAAAGAAAGGTAGAAACCTACCATTTTGATATACGTAAAAATGTTCTTGAATATGATGATGTTATGAATATTCAACGTGAAAAATTCTATGCACAAAGAAAACGTGTTCTTACAGAAAAGAATCTTACAGAGGACGTTATATTTATGATGGAGCGAGAACTTGAAAGACTTCTTCAAAGTTATATTGCTCCGGAAATGCCTGTTGATGAATATATCTATGATGATTTGGTAACTATGGTTAAGGAGCTTCATTCGATTGTTCCGCAATTGGATTACATAAAAGTAGATGATATCAAATCTATGAGATATGAAGAAATGTATGACAAGTTAAAAGAGGCAATGTTGAATGCTTATCGTGACCATGAAAAAGAAGTTATCACGTTCTATAATGATGTCATGAGAGAATATAATCAAGATAGAGAGCCGGAAGAACTTTATGCTGATGATAATGTTATGCGTCATATAGAAAAAGACATTTTGTTAAGAGTTGTTGATAATAAGTGGATTGACCATTTGCATAATATTGATATATTAAAAGATGGTATAGGACTTCGTGCTTACGGGCAAAAAGACCCACTTATAGAATACAAACGTGAAGCATATGATTTATTTAATACAATGATGCACGAAATTCAGGGTGATACCGTTAAATACTTGTTCCGTACAAAATTCGGTGTACAATTTGTATCAGAAGGGGAATAAAATTTTAGTTTATTTATCATGATAAAAGCTGATTTACATATACATAGCAATTTCTCTGACGGAAGTGATGATTTAAAATCTTTGATATCAAAGATTAAATCTGCCGGAATAAATATTTTTGCACTCACCGACCATGATACAATTCGTGGGTGTAAGGAAATGATGGCATTAGTTCCAAGTGATATAAAATTTATTCCATCAATAGAACTTACGAGTAAAACAGATACAGTAAAATGCCATATTTTAGGATATAATTGCAATCCTGATAATGATGAACTTAATTCTCTTATTGAGAAAGGAAAACTTTTAAGAAAACATAAGCTTGAAACAAGAATAAAATATTTAAAAGATGTTTGGGGAATAGAGCTTACCCAAGATGAACTTGATTGGTTGTATTCAAGACGAAGTGTTGTAAAAACTCATCTGGCAAATGTTTTGGTAAGACGAGGTTTAGCAGAAGATAATCTTTCTGCTATGAAAAAATATTTAGATGGTTGCAAAACAGGTAATTCAAGATTTGACGGGCATGAAGCTATTAGAGCAATAGTTTCTGCGGGTGGAGTTCCCGTTTGGGCACATTCTTTAGGTGGTGAGGGTGAAGTTCATTCAACTCAAGAAGAATTTTTAGCGAAATTAGATATTATGAAACATGCTGGAATTAAAGGTTTGGAATGTTATTATTCACGTTATTCTAAAGAGGAAATAGATTTTCTTGTGAGATGTGCAGAAGAAAATGATTTGTTTATAACAGGTGGTAGTGATTATCATGGTGCAAATAAGGATATTCCTTTAGGCAAATTAAATATATATAATAATCCGGTCAGTGCTGATATGTTAACGATTTTAGAATGTGTATAAACTCGATTCTAATATTATTTAAAATTTCAACTTTACAAACTATTGACGATTATGAGTTATAAATACATAATAATGTAACTCATTGTTTTAATGTGTTTATATGTTACTAAATAGGAGAGATGTATGAAAATGATGAAAAAACTTGTAGCGAGTGGACTTCTTGTTTTTGCAATAGGTTCTGTTGCGTTTGCTAATGATTGTGAAAAGGCGGTAAAAGTGGAAGCTTATGCTCACCCAGGCATGTTCTCATCACAATCTCAAGAAGTTTCAACTGCTGATTCTGTATATGTTACAGGTGGCAAAATTTTGAAATCAAGAAATCATATTGGTGTGATTAAAAAAGATAGAGTATACGTCGATTCTTTTGCTAATGATATGATGAATCTTTTAAAATCAAGAGAACATATTTCTAATTTTGATGAAAAAATGCCTGTTTTAATATCAGAACTTGCAGTAATTTTGTCAGAAGGATTTAATTTAAAAAATACTAAAGACTCACAAAGATATACAGATATTTCTTCTACATACTGGGCAAAAGATTGGATTAATGGTGCGTTAAATGCCGGAGTTATGATTGGTTATCCTGACAAATCTTTCCGTCCTGATCAACCTGTTACAAAAGCAGAAGTTTTTGCAACTGTAGCACAACTTATCGAAGTACCAACTGATAAGAGTTTAATTTGTCCTGATTTCAAAAATAAAGAAATTAAATACATTCCAAGATGGGCAATCAGACCAACTAAAGAAGTTGTTAATTCAGAGATTTTAGAGGATATTCCAAATCCTGATAAGGTAAATAATGACGAATATTTGTCAAAGGTTCAAGTTGCGTATCTTGTTGGTTCTCTTAAACAATATATCGCATCAGGTTCTCTAGCAGGTGTTGGTTGTTTGAAAAACTATACACCAACAGTTTTGAATATCAAATTAGAAGATAGACTTTCTGCACGTCAATCAAATATCGGTGATAAATTTACTGCTAAGACAACAAAAGATGTAACAATCAATGGTGTTTGTTATCCTGCAGGTTCTCTTGTAAAAGGTGAAGTAGTAGAAGTTTCAAGACCTGGTGTAAAGAATCCTGGTTATGTGAAGGTTAAATTTACTCATTTGAAAAATGGTAAACAATGTGCAGAATTCCCTAAAAATATTGCACAAGCAAAAGCTTGTGTTACAAAGAATCCTAACGTGGTTGCTCGTTTAGTAGGATTCCCTTTTAGTGGTTCTGCAAGAGTTGTTGGTGTTGCAGGTAGAACAGCAGCTTCTGGAGTGAATGTTGTAGCAAACGGAGTTGAACAGTTTGGTGATAATCTTTCAAGTGTGTTTGTTGATACTGCATCATTAAAACCGGTTTCTGGTGTTAAAAATGTAGGTAATGCAGCAGTTACAGTGGGAAAAGGTGTGTTTGATGTTTGTAAGTTAGTTGTTTCAGGAACTTATGGAGTTCTTTATGAACTAACAGACGAAATCAGATATGTTATTGTTCCTCAATATTCAAACGAAGCAAGTTTAAACCCAGGTGAAGAATTGACTATTATTTACTAATTTGGGTTACAAAATATTGAATGGGCAAGTTCTGTATAGAACTTGCCCATTTTTTATTCATATTTTTGTAACAAATTATGTCAGTTGATTATTTTTAGGATTGAAAAACTGTTGCACATGATAAATAATATGTATATACATTTACTAACTGGACTTGATTTATATTTGACGGAAAAAGGACATTCTGTCACATAGTTAATTGAGTAAAAACATTTATTACAAAGGACGTAATAAATCTATCACAATAAGAATAAAAGCCATGGAGGCGAGGATATGGACTTTGATTCATTAATCAAAATGATGAATGATGAATACAATTTGTACAAAAGTTTGCAAACTCTTTTTGATGCAAAAAAAACTACGTTATTAAAAAATGATTTACAAACTCTTTCTATTATAGATAACAAAATAATGAAACTTTTACATATAATTCAAAATCGACCCAAAAGAGAAAGTTTCACAAATCTAATTGTTATTTATCCAACCCACAAATCAGAGATTGAAGAATATCAAAAAGAATTTAAAAGGATTTTAAAAAATATAAATATTTTGAATCAAGAAACTTTTGAATTATCAAAACAAGGGATAAAGTTAGCAGATACAAAGCTAAAAATGATGATTAGAGCAGGAAGTCAATCACAAAGTTATTCAAAATACGGAAATTTTGAACAAAATGCAATAAGCACAGTCGTACAGGAAGTATAAACGAGGATTTTTAATATGAGTGGAATGTTTTCAGGATTACAAATCTCAGCATCTGCACTAAAAGTAAATCAATCAGCTATGAGTATTGTTTCAAATAATATAGCAAATGTTAATACCAAAGGTTATCACAAACAACGAGTAAATTTAGCAACATTGGTTGTTGGTGGAAGTATTGGTGGTAGTGTAACCAATCAAGTAAATTCAAGTATGGGTGTTGAGCTTATAAGTGTTGATAGATACAATTCTTTACTTGAAGGTGATTATTATAACGAAGAATTAAGCAAACAAGGTTATCTTAATAAGCAAAAAGAGGCTTCTCAAAATATTCTTAATCAATTTGATGAAGTAAAAGGAAATGGGTTAGAAACGGCTTTGAATAATATGTATGCAAAGTTAGATAATCTTAGTCAATATCCTACAGATTCCTCTGCCAAAATATCGTTTATTGATTCTGCATCTATTTTAGCTGATAAATTAAACTCGCTTTCAAATGCTATTACAAAACAAAAAACAGCAAGTGTTGGTGACGGTAAAACTCAATACTCTCTTGAAAATTCTGAATTAGGACAAACAGTTGATTTGATAAATCAAAAGTTAGAAGAACTAACCTCTATAAATAAAATGATTATGAATAGTAATACAGGTACTCTTGAAAATAATAATCTTTTAGATAGAAAAGATGCTCTATTACAAGATTTAGCTCAATATGCAAATTTTGAACAAGAAACTTTTGCTAATGGGTCTATTAACCTAAAACTTGGTGGAACAACTTTAATTGCAGGTTCACATCTAAACGGTACTCTTGATTTGAAATATTCTGACTCAGGAAATCCAACTGTATGTTTTACTGATAAAAGTGATAATTCAACTCTTGATATTAATAAAAAATTAAGCTCAGGGATTATTGGTGGACTTTTGGATACTTCGAATTATGATAATGCTTTAGCTGAATTAGATTCTCTTGCAGAAACTTTTTCAACTACAATAAATAATATTCAAACTCAAGAAGGTGCATATTATATTGATGGACAAAAACTTTCTAATCAAGATATAAATAAATATAAAATTTTTACAACCAACGATAACTCAAATAAGATTACTGCTCAAAATATAACAGTAAATCCATTATTAACTCAAAATGACGGCTATAATAAAGTTGCGACTGCATATTTTGAAGCCCCTGATAAGTTTGATGAAAATTCTGTAGGGAATGTGAACAACATTAATAATATGCTTAATACTAAAAATACTTTAGGACAAGAGTATTCAACAACTTTGGGAAAAGTCAGTTCTAGAGCAAATGCACAAAATAATGCTTCTGATTTTCAGGATTCTGTAGTCAAATCTGTTGGAAATCGAATTCAAGAACAAACAGGTGTTGATATGAATGAGGAATTAACAGATTTGGTCAAGTATCAAACTGCATTTGAAGCTTCTGCAAAAGTGTTCAGTGTATGTAATAAGGTTCTTGATACATTGATGAGTTTGGGGGATTAAGGATATGATAGGACGTGTAACTTCAGCTTTAACAAATTCTAATTTAGTATTTAGTATGCAAAATAGTTATTCAAACTATGCAAAACTTACAATGCAATTATCATCAGGTAAAAAAATTAATTCTATGCTTGATGACCCTACTCAGTCTGTTAATCTTGTAAACTCAAAGCGAGAATTAACAAGAATTGATACTTGGAATAATAATATAAAAAGTTTGAAAAATGAAATTGGACAAGCTACTGATACATTGGACTTGTTGATAGAAAGCGGTCAAAGGGCAAAGGATTTAGCAACATCTGTTTCTAATAATATTTATAACGAAGGAAGTTTAAAAGCTGTAAAAGATGAACTTGAGCAAATAATAGGTTCAGTTGTAAGTAATGCAAATACTAAATATGATGGTAAGTATATTTTTAGTGGTACAAATACTCAAACACAAGCTTATAGTATAGAATACGCAGTAGATAATAATGGAAATAAAACAGATGAAATTGTTGGAATAAAATATAATGGGACAGATAAAAATGGCGATTGGAAAAGAAGTTTGGAAATAGCTGATGGAGTATTTCAGCAAGGTAACGTATTGGGAATAGAGGCTTTGGGTGAATATTCAAATGGCAATTCAGAAGGGATTATGGGTTGCTTGATGGAGTTTAAAAATACAGTATCTGATATTTTAGAAAACAAAGCAGGGGTTGATTATAGTGATATTAGTAAATTGTTAGATAAATTCACAACATCTATTGATAGAGTTGCTCAATCAAGTAGCAAATTGGGTGGGATAAGTAATAAACTTGATATGGCACAAAATTCTCTTGAAAATAATAGTATGAATCTAAAGGATAAAATATCCGGAATAGAGGATTTAGATTTAACACAAGCTGTTACTGATTGGTATTCAAGCCAATCAGCTTATCAGGCAAGTATGAAAGTTTTTACTGCCTTTAACTCAATGTCTTTGTTGAATTATATGTAGTATAAAAAATAAATATGTAACATGTCTACACAGATAGTATTTACATTAGACCCTTTTTATGTTTTGATTGTCTTGGAATAAGTCATTCCTCTTAGGCTTATTTAGCTAAAGATTAAGCGGCGAATCTTTACACAGGAATATAAATTTAAGAAGGAATTATTAATATGTTAAAAATCAGATTAAAAAGATTAGGTGCTAAAAAAGCTCCATCATACAGAATCATCGTTATCAACTCTACAACAAAAAGAGAAGGTAAACCAATTCAAGAATTAGGTTTCTACAATCCTAAAACAAAAGAAATGAAATTAGATAAAGCAGCTGCAGAATCTTGGATTTCTAAAGGTGCTCAACCTACAGAAACAGCTGCATACCTTATCAAAAATTGTAACGAAGATGGTTCTTTGAACTACAAAAAATCTGAAGTTGTAAAATTATCTAAAAAAGCAAAAGCTAAACAAGAAGCTGAAGCTGCAGCAAAAGCAGAAGCTGAAAAAGCAGCTGCAGAAGCTCCGGCAGAAGAAGTTGCTGCTGAATAGTAGATTTAATTCATTTATAAAAAGAGGAAGGTCAATATGGTCTTCCTCTTTTTGTTTGGAAAATATAATTCTTTAGGTTTTACTTTTGGGGAATGTGATAAATAATTAAACTTGTTATTTATTAATTATCAAAAGGAGAAAATTTTTATGATAAATATATTTATATTGCCAACTTGTCCGTATTGTCATAAGGTTATGGATTTTATGGACGCAAAAGGGATTGCGTATAATAAGATTGATATTACTAATCCTGAGAAAGAAGAAGTTTTAATTAAAATAGGTGGTAAACGTCAAGTTCCATTTATAATTGATAAAGAGCATAATGTAGAGATGTATGAATCAGATAATATTATTGAATATCTCAAGACATTGTAATTAAAATAAAACTCAATTATACTATAATAAAATTAATTATAGTGTAAAGGTGATTTTATGAAAAAACTTATTGCGATATTCTTGTTATTTGTAATGAATATTATGTTTGTAACTCCTGTGTTGGCAGATGAGGTGGTTTCTGATATAGATAATGAACAACAATCAGAGTCCCCGACTTTGGTGTCAACGGTAGAAGACGAAACGGTCTACCTTAATCCTAAAAGTGTTTATAGATTAGAATTTGAATCAGATTTTGATGTGAATGAAACAAAACCAAATGATGAGATTTATTTTCGTTTGGTAACACCGGTTAAGGCTTCTAATGGTATGTATCTTCCTGAGCATACAAGATTTGCAGGAAAGTTTAAAAAATTATCTCCAAGCAAACCAATTTTCAAAAGAGCAAGAGCATATATAATTATTGATAAATTAATGTTGCCTAATGAAAAATGTTATACAGTCAGAATGGAACCAAAAAACGGGTCAGATTTGAAATCTTCTCAATTGTTGAATACAATAAGAGCAATACCGGCTGGGGTTGGTGTTTTAACTTTTTCAGCATTGAGTGTTGCAGTTGTTGCAATAGAATCAGTAACTGTTGTTGGACTCGTTGTTGTTCCAAGAACTTGTAAAGGGTTTGGTTTGCTAATATCATCTTCTGCAAAAGGATTGAATTATAAAGCAAAAGCAGGTAAACAGATATTGTTTAAATTGGATACTCCAGTGTATGTAACAGTGTCTGATTTGGAAAAATAAACGAGTTTTTATTCTTATAGTATTGGTAAAGCAATTATTTATTAGAATTTTATTAATTATTGTAACAAAATGTTCTCATGACACTTCATGAGAATATGAATTAACGTTATAATAAATATATAAGAGTAATCTAAGGATTGTATCGTCATTTTATAAAACGAGGTTGTTTTAAAGTATTTTTTAAATACTTAATCTTGAAAGGAGTTAATATCCATGGCTCTAACTATCAATACAAATTTGGGATCGTTGATTGTTCAAAAGAACCTTGATTCTGCAACAAAATCTTTGAATCAAGCTATTGAGAGAATGACAACTGGTTACAAAATTAATTCCGCAAAAGATGATCCGGCTGGATATGCCGTAGCTACCAAGATGGACACAACTCTCGGCTCAATTAGTGTTGCTCAAGATAACGTGGCAATAGGTTCCAGCATGTTATCAACATTGGAAAGCAATTATGACCTTTTGACAACACACTATCAACGTATTAGAGATTTGACAGAAGAAGCTGCAAACGGTACTTATGGTTCAGATTCTATTGATGCTATTAAGGCAGAAGTTACTGCTCGTATGGCTGAAATTGATAGGATAGCAGCAAGTGCTGAGTTCAATGGTGTAAAACTTATGAACGGTTCTAAAACTGGTGGTGTTGTACTTCAAGTCGGTGTTGATTCTACAGCAAACAGTAGATTAACACTTGATGCAACATTATTTGCAGATTCAAAAAGTGCAACATTAACAGGTGTTGCTGATGCAACATTCTTAGGTTATTATACTGCAGGTGGTGCAGATTATGGTACAGCTTTGACTGCAATTGACAAAGCTTTGAACACATTGACTACTCGTCAAACTGCAATAGGTGCTATGCAAAACAGACTTGATTCAGCTTCTGATGCTCTAGAAGTACAGTATTCAAATGTTACATCATCACTTTCTACAATAAAAGATGCTGATGTTGCTGCTGAATCTTCTGCTTATATTAAAGCTCAAATTTTGCAACAAGCATCTGCATCATTGTTAGCTACTGCAAACCAAACTCCATCTATCGCTCTTAATTTGATATAGATAAAGTTTGTAAAAAAATAATAGTTGTTGATTGAATATGTGCGGAAATGATTTCGCACTTTTTATTTTGTTTAAATAGCAAAAAATATTTTTAGGGGATTTATAAATAATTGAAGGAGTTTTTTAATGAACGATTTATCCCCAATATCTGTATCAGCTGTAAATCATACTCAAGCAATTAAAAAAAATGTATCAAAACCAATAGAATCCCAAACTATCAATTCAATACAACAAGTTTCTGAAATGAAGAATCCTAATTATATTCCCTCAAAGATGTTGTTGTCACTTTTGAAATGTGGTTTGAATGATGATACAAAAGTAAATGCAGAGTTATTTAAAGGACGTACTGATGAAGACTGGGTTAGAATGTACAATTTGGGGCATGATAATGCTGTAACTCCAATTTTGTTAGAAGGTTTAGAAAAATCTCCTGAAATAAATGCTCCAAAAGAAGTGATAGAAGCTATGCAAGAAACAGATATGTATGCAAAGCGTTATCATATGAAACAAGAGCGAGTATTGGGCGAGGTTATGAATATCTCAGCTAAAAAAGGTATTGATGTTGTACCTATAAAAGGAATAGGTTTTTCTCTAAACTATCCGAACCCACAAAGACGTTTCGGTGGAGATATAGATGTATTTACCTTCAAGCATGGCACTGATTTTTCTGAGCCTGAAAATAATATGACCAAAGTTTTTGATGAAATTTTTGAAAAACGAGGTATTGATGTTAAAAAAACTAATCCAAAACACAGTGAATTTGAATATCGTGGAATGCCTATAGAAAACCACAGAACATTTGTTGATGTGAAAAACAGATATCTTCATGTGCCTGATGCGTTAAAAATTAATAATTATTTGTTGAAGCACCTAAAACCAACTGAACAAACTTTGCCAATGGGTACAAAGATTTTGACACCTTCAAAGGAATTTAATACTGTATTTCTTGCATATCATTCAATGACCCATTTTATTGGAAGTGGTATAAACTTTCATCATCTTGCAGACTGGGCTGTTCATATCAAGAAAAATGGTTTAAAAGTTCCTGAAGAAATAAAAGGAACTTCTGTAGAACGATTTATGTATGCGATGACTAATCTTTCTAATAAATATTTGGGGACAAAAGTTAAAGCTCCGGAAGATAAAAAACTTGAAAATGCTATTTTTAATAAGATGGTAGATCCATTAAATCAATATGGTGAAAACTCTGTTAAACTACCAACTTCAAAAAATCCTTTGGCAATTATAAAATATAAATTTGAAAAACTAAATGCAAAATGTAAAGATGCTCAAATGTTCCCTGAGTTTTATAGTAAACAAGAGCGTTCTTTACCAAGAAGAATATTGAACTCTATTAAGCTTCATATCTTGAACCCTGAATATATGAAGAACATTCTAAAAATAAAATAGTCTAGCCTTTTAAATATAATGTTTTAATGATGTTATCTTCTAAGAGTTTTTTGTATTTTGGTGCAGATTTTGAATCGTGTATCATTATACAAAATGCGTATTTGTGGCCGTTTTGTGTTGAAACATATCCTGTTAATGTACTTACGTTTGATAAAGTACCGGTTTTTGCTTTTAAATTACCTTTTAGATATAAAAGTCTATCTGCAAGAGTACCTTCACCTGATGTTGCCATTATAGGTTCAAGTTCTTGTCTATTTATGATTAAAAAATCTGTCATAAAATCAGATATCATCATATTATTTTTTGAAACACCGCTTGCATCAACGATGTTTATTTGAGAATTATCAAGATTTGATTTTTTGCAATAATTATCAAACATTTCTTTTCCTGATTCAAAACTTCCTGTTGAACGTTTGTATTTGCCTCCGGCAAGTTTGAATAAGGTTTCCGCAATATAATTATCACTATTTTTTAATATATCGTTTTTAGCTTGGTTTATATCGTGAGTAACTGTGCTAACAAGACAATAATCTTTTGTTAGTTTTTTGTTATAGAATACTCCGCTATTACTTTTTTCATTATCAATAAGAGCATCTGTTAATCTTAGTTTAAAATATTTTTTAGGACTGTTTACAGGAATACAAACTGTCGCAGTTTTGTTTACAGTTCCTTCTGCAGTTATAATGTCAGGTGCTTCGTAGCTTTTCTTTTCAATGTTGAATGAATTTGATGCTCCTGTAACGATTTTGTTTATAAATGACATAGGATAATCTTTGTCGAATATAATATTTGCAGGTGCGTTTTCCATTGTTGGTTCTATATATACTTTTAGAGTGTTTCTATCAAGATTATATGCACTAAATTTAGGCATTAAAGGATTTATATCATCGTCCCATTGCCAGCCTTCACCCCATTCAAGTTTATCAATAATTGAATCATCAATAGCTAGTGATTTTATTTCAGCCGGCATTTTGCAAGTAAGAGTTTTAAGGTCTTTTGATTGCAAATATGGGTCTGCACCTAGCACTATTAAATAATTACCTGATTTGTCTTTGTATAATTTTGTTTGAAACTTGTAATTTTCTCCCAATTCTTTTATTGCGGGTAATGTCGTTGTGAGTTTTTGTATAGATGCTGGGGGCATAGGTACTGTTTGGTTTAGTTCATATACAGTTTTTTTATCTTCTATAGTTTTTACAGATATAGAAATGCACCCTTTTTTTATATTGGAATTAGAAATAGTGCTATTTATTTCATCAGTCAAATTTTTAGCAAAACATAAATTTGTACTCATTACAGAAATAAGTACCGCAAGAATTCCTAATTTTTTATTCATAGATAACCTCATAATCTTCCTGTATATCTTTTAATACAGTGCATTTATCTCTAAAGTCATACATTTCGTTAAGATTTATTGTTGCAGATATTCCACCTTCTTTGGTGTTAATTTCGTCAAGAATATTTCCACTATAATCATATATAAGTGAGTGTCCAAGATTTTTCGCACCTGTTGGTAGAGTACCGGTTTGGGTCAAAGCTACCATATAGGTTTGGTTTTCTACAGCTCTTGCTTGAGTAAGAGAGTTCCAATGTATAGCTCGAGATAAAGGCCATGCTGCCATATTTACCAGGATATCGGCATTTGCTTTTCTGTATGCTCTATAAATTTCAGGGAATCTAATATCATAACATATAGTTAGCCCGATTTTTACACCTTCTAAATTAACTATAACAGGATTGTCGCCTCGAGTTATGTATGTACCTTCGCTATCATCATAATAAGAATATAGATGGTTTTTATTATACGTTGCAACTAATTCACCGTTTCTATTGAGTACGGGGCAGGTGTTGTAATATTTGTCATTTACCTTGTTGACAAAACTTCCACCAAGTATATTGGTGTTGTATTTTTGTGCAAGTCTTGATAATAAATCTATAGTTTCGCTTTTTTTTATTTCTTCTGAAGCTTCAATAAACTTGTCACAAGCCCAACCAACATTCCATAGTTCAGGTAGAACTACAATATCAGTGTTGGGTTTAATATTTTCTTTAAATAATTTTGTTATTTTATCAAAATTAGCTTGTTTATCTGCAATAATAGATTCCATTTGGATTGCAGAAATATTTATTTTTTCTTTTTCCATATACCGAATCTGAATACCTCTTTATATCTTTGAGGAGCTTGTTTTTCAAGTTCTTCTAATGTTCTTTCGACTTTAAGTCTTACTTGTTCATCTTGCTCATCTGTATTATTTTTATCAACATAAATAGGTTCACCATAAAGATTAATCAGATGTGTTGAGAAAAACGGAATTCTAAACTTGTCCCAAGTTGGAAATTTCAAAAATGTTGGGTTAGGTGAATACCAAAAAACAGGTACGATAGGTTTTCCTGATAGTTTTGCAATTTTTACAACACCATCTTTGCAAACCTTTGCAGGTCCATGAGGCCCGTCAACCATTATTGCACCGTAGTTATCGTGCTTTAGTTCGTTAATCATTTGGAGAGTTGCTTCTGCACTTCCTTTTTTACCTTTAGAACCTCTAACTACTTTAAATCCCCATTTTTCACAAACTTTTGCAATAATTTCGCCATCTCTTGAGCGGCTAATCATTACATTGACCTTGTTTCTATTAGGAAATCCATGAACACAACATTGATGTGCGTGCCACATAGCATATACGCATGAATCTATATTTTCAGGATAATCTACATTTTGGATATCTGTAAAAAATTCTTGTATTTTGAACACAGAATATATTGCGTGAGAAATCTTCTCTCTATCTAAATTGTGTAAAAATCTAACCATAAGTTGATTTTACTACAATGTTAGTTTATTAGCAACTTTAGTATTTTAGTTAAAATATCCTCTGTGTGTATGATGTAGTTGCCCCATCAAATGATGTAAATTAACAATGTGGTACTCATATATCACTGGAGAGAGGTTAAAATTTGAAAAAGTTTACGTTTCGGCTTCAGGCTGTTCTCGATATGAGGCAGAAGGAACTGGAAAAGAAACAACAGGAAATGGCAAGTATTGTTAAAGTCCTAAATAGTCAGATTGAAGAATTAGAAAGAATAAATTCGCAATCAGCACAAGTTTTGGCATCTTTGGAAGATATATGTAGTTCACCGGTTTTGGATATAACGACTATTTCTGGAAGTAACGGCTACTTAATTAAACTTGGGGCAGAGGCTAAAAAACAAGGAATGGTTATTCAAAACACAAGAAATATCATGCGAATGAAACAGCTTGAACTAAATGAAGTCTACAAAAAGGTAAAGGTTCTTGAAAAACTTAAAGAAAAACAAGAAAAAGCCTATTATCAAGCATTTGAGGAAAAAGCTGCAAAAGAAATTGATGATATTGTGACAACAAGATACAAGGTTAGCTAGATGGCACAACAAGTAACAAATAACAGTTTAATATTGGATAGCTTAGCAACAACTCAAAACAGTTATGTTGATAGTTCTGTTGCGAAGTTTGATAGTGTGCTTGATGTTGCTAATAAAACTTTCACAAAACAAAATGATTTATTAAACAATACTACTTCAAATAATACCGTAGCTAATATTTCTACAACCACAACTGTAGTTAATAACAATTCTGTGGTTAGCGGTAATTCTAGTAGTGTAGATACTTCAACAAAAACTAATGTAGTTGATACAAAATCTACTGTTGTTAATACAGACTCTGTATCAGCAAGTAGTTCAAATTCTACTACAAATAGTCAAACACAAGTTTCGGATTCTGTCAGTGAAACTACAAATAGTGCTGATGAAACAGAAGATACAGTTAGTCAGGATATTGCTGTTTCTGTAGCAGATGTGGTTTCAAAGTATGCTTGTTTAGATGATTTGACTGTGAATATAGATAATAATGTTGAAACCGTTGATGAAGCAGTTGATACAACCGTTTTAGAAGCTACAGATGTAGAAAATACTTTGGTTGTTGATGAAGATTCTTTAGAAGATGTATCAGATATGGTTGATACTTCAAAGCTTGCAGAAGATTTGACTAATGTAACAACTTCTGTTGTAGGTAATCAGGTATCTAACACAAATATTGATGCTGATGTTGACAATACTGATTCGGTAATGGTAAAAGTTTCTGATAATTTATTGTCAAAAGAAGATGCTAACTTATTAAATACAGAAAAAAATATTGGAAAAGATTTAATATCACAAAAAGTGGTTGAGGATTTGAACATAACAATAGAAGATGTTTCAGATTCGCAAACCGAAAATGTTTCAGAGGATTCTACGTTAATGGATTCAACAGAACAGGCCGTTAAATATATGATGGATAAAGAAACTGATACAGGGTCTGATGTTACTGTAGAACCTGATGTAGAAATTAAGAATGCGGATACAAAAAATGTCGTTTTAAAGGATACTTCACTTCAAATAAAAGAAGTGTCAGCTGATGTGACAGTTGCAGATTCTTCAGAGGTTACAGAGGATTTGGTTGTAGATACAGAGCTTAATAATGATAATAAATTGGCAAGTGATTCTGTAAGTTCTGATACTTCTAGTGATTTACAAGATGTTGAAACAGTTGTAGATGATGTAGATTCTACAATGGAAGAAAATAATAGTTCGTCAGATGAAAATGCTCAAGGTGAAACGCAAGATGATAACGTGAAAGCTGAAGATAAATCAGAATTGAAAAAGAATTTCTTTACTTCAAGTGTTTCTGAGGACGTTGAGCCGGTTGATACTCAGGCAGATACTAATAATATGCAGACTGTAGAAGCTGTTTCTGTTCACAAAGTTCATTCTCAACAATCATCAATGACAGTAGGAGTTCAAACAACTGCATCAGCAAGTAATTCTGTGAATATTTCAAAAGAAGATGTATTGGCACAAATCCATAGTAAACTTCAAATGATGAATAGCACAAGTAATGCAAAATTGACTATGGTTTTGAATCCGGAATCATTAGGTAAGGTTTCTATTCAATTAATGAATACAAAAGATGGATTAACTGCAGAGTTGCAAGTAGCATCACAAGCAGTTAAGGATATTCTTGATAGCAATTTATCGAATCTTAAAGATACATTATCTGCACAAGGTGTTCAGGTTAATGATATGTCAGTAAAGGTTTCTCAATCAGAAAATAATGCTGATATGGATTATACAGAGCAAGAAGGTAATGGTGGTAATAAGCAAGAGCAAGATAAACGTCATCAAGAGCAAGAAAAAGAAAAAGAATTTGAAAAAATGTTCTCAAAGTTTCAAAACGATGAAGAACAGGAAATAGAGGGCTAAATAAAATGGCAACGATTAGTAGTACAATAACTTCAATGACAAATGAAACGGCTTATAATAAGGCTAATTCTAACAGTAAAGTTTCAACATCAGATAAAGATATGTTTTTAAATTTGATGTTAAAACAAATGCAGAATCAAGACCCTACAGAGCCTGCAGATAATCAACAATGGTTATCTCAATTAGCACAGTATTCATCATTGGAACAGATGACACAAATGAACGAAGGTTTGACAAGCTTGTCAAACGCATTGGAATCTTTGTCAAATAATGTTGCTCAAAATAGTGGTATTAGTCAAACTTTATCTTTAATTGGTAAAGAAGTAGATATCGTTCCGGATACAGAAAAACCAGATGAAACAATTACAGGTACTGTTACAGAAGCTACTTTTGTTGATGGTGCAGGAAAGATTAAAGTAAATGGCAAATATTATTCAATTGCTAATGTTCAAAATATTAGAACCCCCGGAGAAGGTTCATAACCAAATTATTAAACAAACAAAAGTATAAAACGGATTTTAACTAGACTATAAAAATTTAGAGGAGAGAGAAGAAGAATGAGTCAGGCACTTTACACATCAAAAACAGGCATAGATGCAGGACAAACGCATATTAATGTTGTTGCTAACAATGTTGCCAACATTAATACAACTGCATACAAAACTGCGAATGTAACTTTTTCAACTTTGTTTTCAAGAACTTTGTCAAATGGTTCTGCTGCAACAAAGACAGGTGGTGGTACAAATCCACGACAAATAGGTTTAGGTACTCAAGTTTCATCAATTACAAGAAATTTTGAAAACGGCTCATTCCAACAAACCGGTTTATCATCAGATTTGATGATTTCAGGTAATGGGTATTTTATTGTGCAAGATGGTAGTGGTAATCAATATTTTACTCGTGATGGTCATTTTTCATTAGACTCTGATGGCAATTTGGTAACAGCAGCTGGGTATAAGGTTGTTGGTACAACAAACGAATACTCTCCTCGTTCTTCTCAACATACAGTAAAAGTACCTTCTGTTTTGAATGTGTCTGTTTTAGGTACTTCAAGTGCTGAAATCGCTACTAAAACACTTAATGATTTGAACGCAGTGTCTGTTCGTACAGGTACATTTATATTCAATGTGGGTGGAACATCTTCTCAAGCGGCAGTTGCTGATTTTACTAAAGTAAATAACAATCAGTATACTAAAGGTGGCGTTACTTATGACCGTATGGATATGGCTAATTTAACAACTCAAGAAAGAAAAGAATTGATAGATTTATATGGTGATGTTGAGCCTACAGATGTATTCTTTAAAGGTGATGACGGTACTTATATAAAGGGAGAATTTCCGGCAACAGGTAACGTAACGATAAGAAATGTGCAAAAACAAGTTTCTTATAAAATTAGTGAAGGTGACTTATCAAGTACATTACAAGACTTTGTAGATAGTGTTAATAATTCTTTCAATGCACAAGGTTTTGATAAAATTCAGTTTGCAGTAATGGACGGTGGTTTACAGATAGAAAATAACTCTGGTGAAGCTTTGTCTATAGCTGATAATCAAACTACAGACTTTTTGACACAGCTTGGTTTTGATGATGCTCTTGATGCTGCAAAAGCTGGTCAAACATTGTTCTATAGTAATACAATGAACAAGTCTGCAACAATCAGTACTGGTAATAATACCGCAGATGCTATTAAACGTTCAGATTGGTATGTTTCAGAAGGTGGTATTGTAACTGCTAAATATAATGATGGTTCATCTTTAACTGTTTCATTTAATGATAATGGACGTGCATTATGGCAATATACGACATCTGATAATGTTGTTATTACATCATCAGGTGCAGAAGGGACAGACCTTGATATGTCATCAACAGGTATGGTACCTGCAAATATGGTATTGCAAATGGGTACAGTAATTAATGATGCCGGTTTGATTTCTAAAACAGATAACTTGTGGTCGCTTGGTCCAAACGCAGGTGAGTTTGCTTATGGTATGGCTAATACAAATGGTTTTGGTTCTCTAAAATCAGGTGGTTTGGAAGGCTCAAATGTTGATATGGCAACAGAATTGTCAAATATGATTATGGCACAACGTGCAATTCAGGCTAATTCAAGAGTTTTCTCAACTGCAAGTTCAGTTCTTGAAACAATTACATATTTAGGTCAATAATTTTAGTTTTTTAGGGCATGCCCTTAATAATTAAAAGGTTTGGAAATTGTGTCAAGTTTGTAATATAAAAAGAAAAACTTAATAAAACTTAACATTTAAAAACATGCTGAATTCCATGTGAGTCATGGGTTTCGGGAATCCACGAAAGGAGGGAAAACTTTTACAATTGAATATTTGTCTTATCATTTTGGATAAGATATAATTTTAAGATGTAGAGGAGATTTGTATGACAATAGATAGTGTTAGAGATAATCTTCTACGTGTAAAGAAAACAATCGTACCTTATACACCAAATATAATTGCAGTAACAAAGTATTACGGGCTAGAGGCTATATTAGATGCTTATGAAGTAGGTTTGAGAAACTTTGGAGAGTCTAGAGCAAATGATGCAATTCAAAAGATTGAAAATTTGCCTGATGAGATTCGTAAAAACTCCAAGTTCCATTTTATCGGTCATTTGCAAACAAATAAGGTTGATAGAGTCGTAAGGTCTTTTGATTATATTCAGTCAGTTGATTCAGTAAAATTAGCAAAAGCAATATCAGAATCAGCGGGAAGAATAGGCAAG
>CAKUVB010000004.1 GCA_934693215.1 uncultured Candidatus Melainabacteria bacterium | reverse complement strand
CGTTAATCCAGTATGCAACAACAGATGTTACAATCATCAAGAATCTCATTACAAAAATCCAAGTCAACAATTGAACTTGATTTTCTTGTCCATTTTGTCCGCCAACAGCGAGTAGAATAAATGAAACAAGCGCAACGCCAGTTACACCATAAGTTTCAAAACCGTCAGCTGTAGGCCCTACAGAATCACCTGCGTTGTCACCTGTACAGTCTGCGATTACCCCAGGGTTTCTAGGGTCATCTTCTTTGATACCGAATTGAATTTTCATCAAGTCTGAACCAATATCAGCGATTTTTGTAAAGATACCACCTGCAACACGAAGTGCTGATGCACCCAAAGATTCACCTATCGCAAATCCGATAAAACAAGCACCTGCGATTTCACCCGGAACAAATAACAAAATAATTAGCATCATTATAAGTTCTACAGATACCAAAAGTACACCAATACTCATACCAGCATTCAAAGGTATATTCAAAGTATTTAGCGGGTTGCCTTTTAAAGCCGTAAAAGCTGTTCTTGCATTTGCTAAAGTATTCATTCTGATACCGAACCAAGCAACAGAATAAGAACCTAAAATACCAATTACAGACCAAGCTAAAATAATTAATACATTAGTAGCAGTCATTTTTTCTAAATATCCAAAATAGAACGCTATACATAATGCAATTAAAGCCTCTAAAACTAATAAAAACTTACCTTGTTGAACAAGATAGGTTTTACAAGTTTCAAAAATTGTGTTTCCTACATTCGCCATTGCTGAGTGTACATCAAGTTTTTTAACCTTTAAGAACTCTACGAACCCAAAAATCACACCAACTACAGACACAGCCAAACCTATTATTAATAAGTTAAAACTTTGTGCGTGAGCATGAATATCAGGAACGACAAGAGATGCTTCACTAGCAAAAGACGGTAGAGTTACCATTAATAATGACATCACTGAGAGCATTATCTTCGGTAAGATACTTTTGTTTCTCATAAGTCTCTCCTTTTTCTTAACAGAACATATTTAGTTGTTCACAGGATAATTATAATAAATATTCTTAAATAAATCAATATAATAAATATCTCAAAAAAAGCCTGCAATAGGTTATTGCAAGCTTTTTCAAATACTCTACATGCTATGCTTCATAACAAATTGTAGAAGGCATAAGTTTTGAAAACTGTTCAACCCTATCTTGCAACTTGTAACTAGCAAGTTCTAGAGCTTCACGAGTATTTAACTCACCTTCTTGACCCTTTGCCTCTAATTCCCTTTTACGCATTTCTTGTTGGACAATACGTCTTTTTTCATAAGCTTGTTTTAGTGGTTCTAAAGGGTCACGTTGTTTATGGGGCATAACCCCTGTTCCTCTAAAAGGGACTATTCCCATACTACCAGCAGTCTCAGACATTGACAACCTCCTTTGGGGATAAATGTACACAACACACATGAATACACCTACACTTATTTTATATAAGTATTTTTTTTTGTTGTTTTTGCATAATTTCTAAAAATAATTAACATAAATTTACAATCAATCATAAATAAAATACAAATTTACCTAACCTGAAACTAACGTCGTTACAAGTGATAGCGAAGTAATCCAGTTCCTTTAACAAATAAAAAATATTACTTCTCGTCACTCTGAACTTGATTCAGAGTCTGTCAATTCTGATTATTTTTAAACATCAAACTGACAGATTCCGGCTCGTAGGCCGGAATGACGTGTGTTTATCTGTCATTACGAGCGATAGCGAAGTAATCCAGTAAAGAAAGAATATTTGGTGCGGGGTTTGGGACTGCACAAGTCCCAATATAAATAACCTAAATTAAACTATATTAATCGAAAACATAGGTTCTTTATTCTTAATACAAGAAGAACAAAAATCCGTTTCTAATCTGACGATTTTAGAAAAATCCCCAAAATCACTACCCATTCTACCTCGATAATCATTACTCAAAAACGGACACGAAAATACACCATTTTGAGTCAACAATCTCCCCCTAGAACAATCATAACCTGATGTATATTCCATATCCTTTATAAAAGGCTCTTTATTACTATTATTATCAACCCAACCTGTCGTTTGAACTATTGTATTTGATAAATCATTATCTTTAATTATCATATTAAACTCATCAATTAACTTCTGCGGAGTTTCATCATAATAATTATTAACACACATTATCGTTGTAAAATCATACCTATCAAGACATTTCAATGCATATAAATTTTGTCGAAAAGCACCTCTAAACCTTACTTCATCATTTTTCAACTCATCATAATGAGCAAACGAAAGTTTAAATATGATTTGATAATTTGATTCATCTTCTACTTTTTTCAAGAAACGAGCTTTCTTTTCGTTTATTAAAGTTGCATTAGTGAATATACAAACATTAGTTCTTTTTAAACACAACCTTAATACGCTATTAAAATCAGGGTGCGTCATAGGTTCTGCACCTGTCATATAGATACATTTCAAATTTGCATTTTTAGTATCAACCAAAGCCTGTTTTATCTTATCCATCTGAATAAAATCTTTTACATTCTTTGTCAAGGGAAAATCAATATAACATTTTCTACATCTTTGATTACAATTTTTTTGAGTCAGTTCTATAAAAAGATGATTTAGTTCTTCTAATTCACACACTGGTGGCACAAATATACTAGACATATACCCTCCTTCTTATTTTTTATTTCATATTACAATTTAAAAATAAAAAATATATTACTCAGGTGTCCTAATTAAAAAACAATTATAACTCTACTTTTTCATCTTCTACATTTTCTAATAACTCTACTGGTATTTCTTTTGAAGTCAACAAACCGCATTGTTTCAAAGCTTCTACCTGAGAAAACAAACTCGGAGTATTTTTATTTCCTCGTTGAAATCTATTAACTGTTTTAGTAAATTGTGTATTCAACCCCTCAAACCGTTTTTTCAAATCTATTAATTCTTCACAGAATTTCGCAAAAGTTTCATACAAATTTGTACCAGCTTGAACTATTTTATTAACACTCTCTTGTTGTTTTTGTTGTGCCATCAACTGATTAACCAACCTTATTGTCACCAACAAAGACGGAGTTCCAACAATTACAACATTCGCCCTATAAGCAAAATTTATTAACTCTAAATCCTCATAAAGATAATGAATAGAGTTTTCGATTGGGATATACATCAACACAAAATCAGGCTGATACAACCCCTCTGCTTTTTGATAATTCTTTTCTGACAATTCTACAATTCGTTTCTTTACTTCTGACTTAAATCTCGGCAAATTTTCTTTATCTTGGACAAACTCTAAATAACTCGTCAATGTCATCTTTGAATCAATTACAAGACATCTATTATCCGGCAAATTCAAAACAATATCAGGTCTAATCGTATGTGTTGCACCGTCAACGTCAACAGATTGAGTTACATATTGTTTTGAATAATGAACACCCTCTTGCATACCACAATACTGCAAAATAGTATCAAGCAAACCCTCGCCATACGCACCTTTAATATTTTGATTCGTTGACAACGCATTTGCTAACAAATTAGCCTCTTTACTAATCTCCGCACTACTTTTTTCTAAATTAGTAATCTTTTCAATGATAGATGTCGTATTTTTTATTCCATTTTCATTAAAATTTTCAACCTTTATTTTAAACTCTCCCAACTCTTTTGTTAAAGGTGCAAGAGTTAACTCAAGAGATTCTTTATGTTGTTTTCTCAAATCTTCTTGCTCGCTCTTTATTGTTTCTCGAGCTATTTCTGAGAAATCCGATTTCATCATATCCTCTAAAGTTTTATATGTTTCTAGCTTAGTTTTTACAACCGTCAACTCTTTCTGGTTCTTATTATCAGAATACAGTTTTACTATTATTCCTGACAATATCGCACCTATTGAAAAACATAATATATTCAAAATCATCATACCCAACCTTTATACAAAATAAGGGCAGAAGGCAATCTGCCTTCTGCCCTTAAAACACAAACCTAATTATTATTATCTCTTAGTTTTGCTACCAATTTTAATATCTCAATATATAACCAAACTAATGTAACCATTAACCCAAAAGCACCATACCACTCATAATCTTTAGGTATCATATTTTGAGCACCTCGTTCGATAAAATCAAAATCTAAAATCAAATTCAACGCAGCTACTGCAACTACCAAAACACTAAACCCTATTCCGACCATACCTGATGCAAATATACCAGGAATACTATAATGGAAGAATGATGCAATTATCTGCATTAAATACAATACGGCTATTGATACTGTCGCAGTAAAGATAACACTTCTAAATTTATCTGTACATTTAATCAAATTCAATCTATACAATGCCAACATTGAAAACATTGCGGCAAAAGTTCCTGCGACTGCCTGAACAGCAATCCCCGGATATTGTTTTTCAAACATCGCTGAAACACCACCCAAAAACAAACCTTCACACACAGCATAAACCGGAATAAACACTTTGTTTCGAGTAAATGATACTATCAAAGCAACCACAAACCCAACAATCGCACCTATTGTTGTTAACATCATCGCCTTATCCATAAATCCTGCAAGGAATTGCGACCACGTATAATAAGCCGGAATAATTGCACATACAAATAACAAAAATGTTTTGTTTATTGTGCCGTTTATTGTCATTGGTGCAGATGATAAAACTCTTTCATCTGAACGTCCGAAGTTATCATTCAAAATTGGATTTGCCATAATTTAATTCTCCTTCTTTTCTAGAATCATTATATCCGACAAATCCATTTTTGACTATTAGTTAATAATTTATTAATAATTGTGCTACGCACGTAGACAAGTTACGTTCTTGAAAGAGATTCTTCGCCTGTCGGCTCTGAATGACGGCTTGGGCTTGTATGAGATTCATTGGCAAGCCGAGCAGAGCGAATTTCTGTACGGCATTCATGCCGGATAGCGAACAGATTGAGGCTTTTGGAACGGAGTTCCTTTGCCGAAACTCTGTGAGCGTGGAAGAAATTCAAGACAGATGTGAAAATCGAAAATTCATAATCGGAAAAAGTATTTTTTCGATTTGAATTTGAGTGTACCCGTTTAGTGCGAGGCGTAGTAAGCTTCGACCTCTAAATGACGTGTGGATTGCCACGCCACTTCGTGGCTCGCAATGACGATTATTTTTCACATCATTACTAGCGATAACGAAGTAATCCAACTAAAGCAAAAGACCACTTATAAAGTGGTCTTTTGTTATGTTATATTTAATCCTTTCTTGACTTAATTTGTACTTTACTAACTTAATTATGAGAACAATTTGAATGTTCTATCTACGTTATCCTTAGCTACTGATTTCAATGTATCTATTTCTGTTTTAATAGCATTTCTTTCTTGTTCCATCGCTGCTAAATCTGTGTCGAATTTTTTATCTTTAGCATTGATTTTTCTCATGTCAGCTTCGTATTTAGCTTCTGCTTTCTTTAATTCAGTTTCGTCTGACACTTCTTGAAGTGATGTATCTGTTGCAATATTTACTTCTGCATAAATTTTGTCACCATTTTCATCTACTTCATTAGTTGGTTTTTCAAACACAATAAAACCAGCTTCAACCATATTACGAAGGGTTTCTGTACTTGTACCACTAATAGTCTTACCTGTTGCTTTATTAACTGCCGCTAAATCAGCACAGTCTGTCCAGTTACCATCTTTATCTTGAACTCTTACTTTGTAACCTGCATCAAATAAAGTGTTTAATGATGCATCTACATAATTTGCAGAACCATCTGCACCAATTTGTTTGAATTGAATTTTTTGTTTGTTTAGAGCATTTTCATACTCTTGATAAACCTGTGTTGATTCATTTGCCATTTGCAACTTTTGAGCTTCTAAGTTTTGAGCCTTATACTCAATGTCATGCATTCTTGCGGTCAAATTCAACAATCTTGCTTGTGATGCTGATAAACCCATTTTCCTGTACTCCTTTTTCTTTTAGAAGATAATTACGCAGACGCACTTCGCCTGTCGATAACATATCCGCTTTCTAGTTCTATGCCATGTATGACGGCACATTTTTTGAGAACTTTAATTTTTTTAAGAATATAGTTACAAATCTTAACAGTTTAGCAAAATTTATCATCTATTTGCTTTTTATGAATATGAATGGGGTTAGTATAAATAAAAAAGATGATTATATCAGAACCGGTATAGGAACAACTCTTGGTATAGCTCCTTTAGGATATCTCGCATACGATACTCTTAAACCATTATCTAAACAAGAAATAAAACTATATCAACAAGCAATGCCGAACATAGCACCAGCCATTGATTCTTTTGAAAATACAAAAGCCATTGCTCAGACAATTCTTAATAATGAAGGTTTAGCAGAAAAAGGTGTAAAGATTTTTGTTAGTAACAACACTCCCGAATCTACAAATAAACTAAATGAACTTTTTAAATCTGAAAAACCTAAATTTCTTGTAGAAAAACTTAAAACAATGTTTCAAAACGGGTGCAATGCTTGTTATCACCCAAAATCAAAAACAGTTATTATAAACGATGAATTTGCTCATTCTTCTATTTTTCATGAAATCGGTCACGCAAAACATTTTAATAGTAAAAATCCATTAATGAAATTACTTTTAACTTCAAAAAATTTAACTCCAATGGGAATATCGGTTGTTGCACCTCTTGCTCTTGGTGTTGCAATGTTTCATAAAGTTGATAATACAAAACCTCAAAAGGACAAATCAAAAACAGAAAAAACTTTAGATTTTGTTTCAAATCATGCCGGAAAATTAACTCTTGCAAGCTATATACCTATTGTTCTAGAAGAAGGTTTAGCTTCAATAGATGGCATAAAAATGGCAAAGAAATACCTAAAACCAGAACAAATATCAAAATTAAAAGGTAGTTATTTCAAAGCTTTCCAAACCTATGCAGGTACAGCACTTTTAATTGCTGGTGCGGTTGGACTTGCTAACATAATAAGAAAAGGTGGAAATAATAAGAAGCCTTTAGCACAAGCCCAAACTCCAAATCCTACACAGATACAAAATCAAAATCAAGTATAAACAAAACGGACTTCTTAAAAAGAAGTCCGTTTTATCATTTTTATTTTATCCAACAAACTTACGGCAATGTTGTTGCAGGAGCTTGAGTTTGTACTTGCGGAGATTGTTTGGATTCTTGAGTCTTTGGTTGTTCAGGCATATTAGTAACAAACACAATATAGTATTGTTTACCATCTCCTGATGTAGGTATCCACTCAAGATTTACCGGATTTGTTGTATTAATAGTAAATATATTATTCAACTCACCTTGTTCAATTGGTACATCAGCATTCAATGTATAACCTTCAAAATTGCTTCCGGCATGAGAGATTAACATATATGATTGTTTTTCTGTTGTTTTTGTAACTTGAACAGGGCTTGTTCCAATATTATCCACGTTAATTATTAAAACATCTGGAAAATATTGTCTTATTTCTTTTGAACTTATAACTTTAGTAGAAAAACTTCCATACGTATAATCTATTTTTGATATTTGCAAACATTGAGGATTATATATCAACAATTGACCTCTTTTTATCATAATTTTAGTATTTGGGTCGATATTCAAAACTTGGTTTGTTTTTTTGAATTTATTATTATAAACATCAAAACCACCTTGTCCATTATCTGCCAATAACAATGAATCTTTTGAAATTTTTACACTATCACTAAACGGAGTCCACATTCCTTCAGCTTGTGAATATACATATTTATAACCAATATTTGACATTTCTTTCATAACAGATTTTCTAATATCTGAAAATATATCTTCTAAATCTCCACTTTGTGGTCTTATTGAATTTAGCATTTTTTCATATTCATACGGATATAAATTATCAAATTGATTAGGAGAAATTCCGTTCGCTGAAGTTACCATCTTACTAAATATTGGATTCAATTGAGATGATTTGTTTTGTTTAATAAATTTTTTATCCCATTTTTTGAAGGTTTTATGTGTAATAGCCTTCATCTCTTGTCTATCTGAAGCAAATATATACCCAAATGTATAATAATATAAGTAATCTCTTACTTCATTTATTTGAGCAAAATCTTTATTATGAAGCATAAATTTTTCATAATCAGAAATACGTTTATTCATTTCCTTAGGAGTTACAGATAAATAACCACCATTTTCTAAAAACTCACTATTATGTTTTGCTCTCAAATACAAATAAGATTTCATATCAGAATCTACATACGCACCAAATTTTTTGTATGTAAATCTATAATCTTCCTCTAAATGATATCTTGCATAAGCTGTATCTGAAACTATTTTCAAACCAACAGGAGCAAGTAATTTGTTATAATATTTTGCACACTTATTAAAATCTTTCTTTGTTTGCGGTAGCGAATTCTTAATATCTTCTTTTAGAAGATTATCATTAGAGAAAGTTTCTATTTTTAAAAGTTGTTTTCGATAATTATCAAACACTTTTGATTTATCTTCTGCTGAATCATCAGAGTATTTTAGATATAATACCAAGAAATTTTGAACATCTTTCAAATTACTAATCAAATCTGATAATGTTTCAGGTTGAGTAAGTTCTGGTATTGCAGATGGGTCCTGCATATACGTTTCATATTTTGCTCTATCATTACCTAATGTATCTGTAGGTAAATAATTACTCATTAATCTTAAACCAACTACACCAGCACCAATAACTACTACAGTTAAAAATACTTTAAACAAGAAACCTGTAATAATATCAAATCTTATATTATTAACATCAACCCCCTTCTTTTCTTTTGGTTGTTTATAATATGATTTCTTTTTATAAAAATCATCTTGATTATTTTTTACTGCACTAAGTTCTTCCGACAAATCGTAACCACAATTTATACAAAATCTTTGATTATTTTTGAGTTCCTTACCACATCTTGGACAAAACATAATTTTGACTCCTATATATTAATAATGTCAAAGTTATTATACAACTAAAAGAGTTTTTGAAAATATAATTTTTAGAATATTTTGCATTGTTATGTTAATATTTCTTCAAAAGGAGATTATTTTGCTAAATCAATTTTCAAGAACAGTATTAATGATAGGAGAACAAGCTCTAGAAAAACTTCAAAACTCAAGAGTTGCAGTATTTGGTGTCGGTGGGGTCGGTGGCTATACAGTAGAAGCTCTTGCTCGCAGTGGAGTTGGTGCTATAGATGTAATTGATGATGACAAAATTTGTATAACAAATATCAATCGTCAAATACTTGCGACTACCAAAACTGTAGGCAAATATAAAACTGATGTCGCAGAAGAAAGAATTTTGGAGATTAATCCAAAAGCTAAAGTAACTAAATACAATATGTTTTTTACACCTGATAATGCTGATAAATTTGATTTTTCAAAATATGATTATGTTGTAGATGCTATAGATACTGTTGTTGGCAAGTTGGCTATGGTTGAAATCACAAACAAACTTGGGATACCTATTATCAGTGCTATGGGTGCAGGAAACAAAATGGACCCAACAAAATTTGAAGTTACTGATATTTACAAAACTTCTGTATGCCCGCTTGCAAGAGTTATGCGTCAAGAATTAAAAAAAAGAAAAATAAAAAAACTAAAAGTTGTTTATTCCAAAGAACCCCCTTTACCACCATTCAAAGATATTGAAACACTGTGCAAACAAGAAGAAAATATTGTAAAACATCGAGTGCCCGGCAGTAATGCTTTTGTACCTTCTGTTGCAGGATTAATCATAGCTGGCGAAGTTATAAAAGATTTAATAGGTTACAAAAAGTAAATAAATATTCAACATATAGTTAAATTAGGTTATAATAAAACCTGTAGAGGAGTATTGTATGAGCTTTTTGAATAAATTATGTTCTGTTAGAAAAATAGATGACCACATTATTTTTATGTTGTGTGGTGTTCAAATAAAGATTAAACATAAATCTCATTTTGAATGTCCCACAGTAAAAGATATTGGAGTTACAACAAACAAACGTGAAACAAAAGTTATTGTATCTCTTACGACATTTCCCGGACGTATCAACACTGTTGATAAAACTATATCAACACTTTTGACACAAACTTTAAAACCTGATGAAGTTATTTTATGGTTAGCAGAATCACAATTTCCAAACAAAGAATTGCCTGAACGACTTACAAAACTTCAACAATACGGTTTGACAATCAAATGGTGCGAGGATTTACGTTCTTACAAAAAACTTATCCCTGCTCTTGAAGAATATCCAAACGATATTATTATTACTGTAGACGATGATTTGTATTATGCTGAAGATACAGTAGAAACACTTTATAATTCGTATGTAAAATTTCCAAAAGATATTCATGCTCATCGCTGTGGACAAATTATATTAAACAAAAATAAAATAGAAGATATTTCTATGCGAAAATTGTATTTTACAAAGTTTGAAGGTGCATCTTATTTTTATAGACAAATAGGTTATGGTGCAGTTTTGTATCCTCCCAATTCTTTGTTTGGTGAGGTTTTAGATAGAAAAAAATTCACAACTCTAGTACCTACCCATGACGATATTTGGTTCTGGGTAATGGCTGTTTTGAACCATACAAAAATTCGTTCCGTAAAAGGATACGAAGAATCTGTTAATTATGTAGAAAATACTCAACAAGTTGGACTTTGCAAGATTAATAAAGCTACAAACGAAGGTGGTTCTGTTTTAGATGCGATAGATAAGCTTTCTGAATTGTATCCAAAATTTATGTGTATTTTAGAGGAAGAAAGTATTTAAAGTGTTTAAATTTATAAAATCTTTATTTTGGCAAATAATAAATTCAATCGTAAAAATCTGTTTAGAAATCTTTGTTTTTAACCGCAGAATCAGACGAATCTTAAAAGGTGATTTTGCAAAGTTTTATTTGCATAAATATATTGATTATGCAGTAAAGAAATCCTTTGAAACCAAAGAAATTAACGAGCCTTATAGAATTTGGCAATATTGGGAACAAGGGTTGGAAAACGCACCTGAAATTGTACAGGCATGTTTGGATAGTGTTGTAAAATACAATCCTAATATTGAAAGAGTTATTATTTCGCCTAAAAACGTCAGAGAATATGTAAACATACCTGAATTTATTTATAAATTAAAAGAAAAAGGTATAATAAAACTTGCACAATTTTCTGACATATTAAGAACCTATTTATTAGTTGAGCATGGGGGATGCTGGATAGATGCAACTGTTTTATTAACTGCACCATTACCTCAGTATATAACAAACGCAGATTTATTTGTTTTTAAAGCTGATGAAAAATCAGATTTAGACGGATTGAATATGGCAAGTTATTTTATATCTGCAAAACCAAATAATAAAATCCTTTGCCAATGTCAAAATTTCTTTGAAAAATATTGGAAAGAAAACAATTTCTTAGTAAATTATTTTTCTTTTTTACATGCTTTTACAATGATTGCTCTAAGAAACAAGGATTTGTGGGAAAAAGTACCATTCTTTAGTTTTATACCTGTACAACAAATGCAATCAGAACTTGTAAAACCATATAGTAAAGAAAGATTTGAACAACTTAAACTAATGACACCGATACATAAATTGACGTATAAACCAAAAGTTATGACAAAACAAAAAAATATAAATCTTGAAGGTTCATTATATGAGGCTATAATTGAAGGGAAAATATATGACTAAACTAAACATTGCGTTCGCACCTGATGACCGTTATATGAACATGACAATTGTATCTATGTTCAGTGCATTGCAAAACAATATTGATTCTCAAATTGAATTTATTATTCTTTATTCAAAACTTTCTGATGCAAGTTGGGAAAAATTAAAAAACTTTGAAAATAAATTTAATTGTTCTATTAGATATATCAAAATGAACGAAGAAGTTTTCAAAGATTTACCGATGTCAAAATGGGTTACTGTTCAAGCTTGGTTTAGAATTCAAATCCCTGATTTATGCCCCGATTTAGACAGAGTTTTATATCTTGATTGTGACACGATGGTTAATGGTGATATAAAAGAATTATTTACAATGGAAATGGGTAACAACTACGTTGCAGCAGTAAAAGATGTGTGGGACGTAAAAAAGCATCTTAAGAGATTGGATATGAAAAGTGATTCATATTTCAACTCTGGAGTGTTACTTATGAATTGTGAACAGTTTAGAAAAGATAATGTTTTTGAAAAAATAAAAGAATATTCTCTTGCAAACAAAAAAATAATAAAATTCTGCGACCAAGACACATTAAACAAAGTTATTGATACTAAAAAAATCAATCTTCCACAAAAATATAATTTTATGGATACATGGTGGAGAAATAATTATAACGAATACGAAGGAGAAGATTTAATAAATTATGAAATAGCTAAAGAATCACCTCTTATTGTTCATCTTACTGGTCCAAAACCAAATGTTAAAGGTTGCAAAAATTCAATGGCTGAAAAATGGTGGTATTACGCAAGATTGACAGATGTTTATCTTGAAGAAACTCAAAAATTTAAAAATTCCAAAGATTGTAAGAAAAAAATTAAACCTTTATCTTTAATATTCAATATAAAAAACGAATATAGAGGCAAAGATAAATGGAAAGTCTTAACTCTTTTAGGATTCAAACTAAAATTTAGAAAAGAATGTGCGGAAAAAGTATTTGTAATTTTTAATACCGCATTTATTGGTGATATTTTATTAAATAATGGACTAGTACAAAATATTAAACATTTTTATCCAAATTCAAAAGTTGTGTACGTTGTTCAACCTCAATTTGTAGATGTTGCAAAGTATCAAAAAGGAGTAGATGATGTTGTTACTTTTGACAAAAAACATAATAACAATCTTCTAGGGGTTTTAAATTTTGTAAAAAATTTCCCATACAAAAAAATCTTTGCATCTTTTGTTATCTATTCAAACGATAGAAACCTAATTCTATCAAGATTACTGGGTGCTGAACATATTATGACAGAACCTCACAACAAATTTACAGAGATTATGTCTACCAAAGAAGAATATAAACGCAACACTTATATACACAAAAAAGATATTTCAACAGGTTTAATCGAATCCTTAACAGGAAAAGCTATATTAGATTTACCGATTGTTTATGAACCTCCTTATGTTGAAACTGATTTTTTACCTAAAAACAAAGAATATGTTGCAATAACTGCGACAAGCAAATTTAAACCAAAAGATATGCCTCCTGAAATTGCAGTTAAATTAATCAATAAACTAAAAACTATTGGTAAAACTCCTATAATATTAGGAGCAGGAGAAGTTGCAAGAAGTTTTGCAAGAGATATTGAACACCTGGGAGCTGATGATGTAATAGATTTAGTTGATAAAACTGACTTTGTTCAATTAGCAAACGTTTTAAAACGTTGTTCCGCCTTAATATCTGTAGATACAGGAACTATGCACTTTGGTAATGCCCTTAATATTCCAACAATTGCAGTATTTTATTCACACGCAAAAGAAATGTGGGCACCAAATCCTGATTTATACAAAACAATTGTACTTTCAGGAACTCCAAACGCAGAAGAAATTTTTGAAGCTTTAAAATTATTAATTGATAAATAATAAATTTTAAATAGGTTTACGATATTAAAATGAGTCTTTCTAAAACGGAAAGACTCATATTCATTTGACTTAATTCACTAAACACACGACACCTTTTAGAGAGATTAATAAATAGTGTTAGTTAAACTTCTACAAACAATCTTTGACCAACAATATTTGGTTTATTATTGTAGTATCCTGCAAAATAACCACCAGCTACAGGTTTATTTTTTGCATAATTTGCAAAAGGATTAGAACCTTTTACTGATACAAATGGATTAGCATAAGGATTCATTGCTTCTGTTTTTATACTTGTTCTTACCGGTGCTGCTACTGCTGTCTTTGCTGGTACCAACATGTTAGCTATCATATTTACAATTCCTGCCATACATCAAACCTCTTTTATACAAACCTTTCAATTTTTATTTAATGATTATTTTTACCAAGTCAAAATATTATACGTCATTAATTTACAAAACTTAATAATACTATCAAAAATATGGGCTATATGTACTATATTCTGAAATTTTGAGTATCACAATCAAATAACATTTAACTAGCAAAAAATATTATTACACGTTTTATATCATACAAAAGGAGATAAAAATGTTCGGAATTACATTTGCCAAAAAACCCCATAATTTTAAACAAATTGATAGTCTAGTATCACGTTCTGCTCAACCAAAAAAATCTAATATTAAATGGTTAAAAAAACATGATGTAACTGACGTTATCAATTTTTGCCATAGTGGTGATAAAAAACTTTTTAATGAACGAGATATTGTTGAAAAAGCTGGTATGCACTATCATAATATCCCTACAGACCCTCGACACCCAAGTGAACGTAAAGTTGGAGAATTCTTGGATTTAGTGGAAGGTATTAGACAAAGGGGTGGTAAAGTACATATTCACTGCCATCATGGTGCTGATAGAACAGGAATGTATTCGTGGATATATAAACAAAAACATGGTATCGGTGAAATGCAAGAAAACGAACGTGAAATGATAAAAATGGGACACGACAATATATATTTTCCAAATATGATTAATTGGATAAAAGAATATTTATATAAAGGTTGGAAATAGGTTATTATACCGTTGTTGGAGTTCCACTTTGAGGACTTCCTCCTACCGGAGATGAGGTAGGATTACCGTTACTTCCTTCTGAAGGTTTTACACCTTCACCATCAACAGGTATAGGAGATTCTTCTACAGGAGATTCTTCTACAGGAGGTTCTGGTTCAGATGTTTCTTTTGTCACTAACTTTTGAGCAATTTTATCGTGATCTCCGAATTTAGAACCTAATTCACTTAATTTATTAGTTAAATTATTACCACTTGCTCCACATTTATATTCATTGACTGTTTTGGCAGTCATAAGTCCTGTAGCTGCCGCAAACGTTGCACTTGCAGCAATACACATTGCAGCACCAGCAATTGCTAATGGGGTATTAAACAAATTAGCCCCTCGCCAAGCCAAAACAGACAAGAACGTTGACCCTGCAGTACATACAGCTAATGCTGTAGCATTAATCACTCCAAATTTACCATATATATTGCCTTCGCTCAAAAATGATGCAACATCTGTTGTGTAACCATCTATATCATGAGCTTCACTATTTCGAGCTACAACCTCCGCAGCAATTTGTTCTTCGTTTTTCGCTGGGACTTTTGCACCTTCTCCATTTTTAATTTCTTCTATCTGAGCTCTTAATTCATTAGCTTTTTCTTCATCACCATTAGCTATTGCCTCGTCTAGTTCAGCTTGTAAAGTTACAAGCTTTTCATTATTATCAGCTTCAGGTTCTTTAGGTACATCAGGAGTTTCTGCACCCTCGTCTATTTTATCAATGAAAGATTGTATATCAATATCCATGTTTTGAATATATTCATCAATAGTACTTATATATTCACTTGCTGCACTTGCTTCAGATAATCTTTCACTATAACTAGAATCAAACATCGTAACACCGACAGTTGCACCGGCAGCCAAAGCTAAATCTATACCGCCTATAATCGGAGCTGCCCAAGCATTCATAGCAACTTGAGCGATACTAATACCTTGTTGTTGAGCAAATGCAAATGCCATTCCACTCATACCAGCAGCTGCACCGGCGGCACCCAAAGAACCCATTGTAGTAAGTCCTTCTTTTGCTCCAGGGCCAGTATTTGAATACTTTGGAGAGGTATTATCAGTTGTTTCATTATCTAAAGCAGTTTCATCACCACCAGCATTCTCATAATTTGTATTATCAGAACCCTCTAAAGCATTGTTGAGATATCTCTTTTGACCACCTGTTAAATCTTGAGTATTCTTTTCTTCAACATCTTTTTCAATAGTTTGTGCATTTTGCTTATTGATAACTTTTTGGTCACCCGCAATTGCAAAACCCGAAGTACTACTATCTTTGATATACTCAACTTTATTAATTGCCATATCTCACCTTATTAAACAACTTATATATATAAAGTCTTACTACAAGGCAAGAATTTCAACACTAGAAGTTTTTGTCACAAAAGTTTACATTCTTTCCGGTGCATTTACAGCTAAAATATCAAGAGCATTTTTTAGAACTATTTTTATTGCATAAACTAACGCAACTCTTGATTTCATAAGTTCTTTATCATCTGATATAACTCTATTTGAATTGTAGAAAGAATGGAATTCGCCAGCCAAATCTTGTACATATCTACAAACGGTATAAACATATCTATGTTTTGCTGATAAATCAATCATTGACTTAAACTCTTCTAATTTCAAAATAAGTTTCTTTGCCGTTGGAATTGCTTTTTTCATAGCTTCATAATCAACAACTGATATAGCTTGATTATATTCTTCTTCTGTCATAGGTGCAGGTGTTTTTTCACCTGTTTCCGTATTAAGTTTTTCTGAAATTACGTGTCTTAAAATAGAGCATAATCTTGCGTGTGCATATTGAACATAGAACACAGGATTTTCATCAGATGCAGTCTTAGCTAACTCTATATCAAAATCAAGAGTTGTATCAATATTTCTCATACACATCCAAAATCTTGTAGCATCAACTCCAACTTCGTCTATTAAATCCTCTAAAGTAACCATATTACGTCTTTTACCCATACGAACTTCGTTACCGTTAATAACAAGATTTACCAATTGACCTAACAAAACTTCAAGTTTATTCGGGTCATATCCAAGAGCTTCTATAGAGGCTTTTACTCTTGGTACATAACCATGATGGTCTGCACCCCAAATATTTATTAATCTATCAAAACCTCTTTCAAGTTTATCAATATGATAAGCTATATCAGCAGTCAAATAAGTGTTAGACCCATCTGCTTTTTTTATAACTCTATCTTGATCATCACCATATTCTGATGATTTAAACCAAATAGCTCCGTCTTTTTCATATAATTTGCCACTTTGAGAAAGTTTTGTATAACTTGCATCAACCTTGCCTGATTTATGTAAATCAAGTTCTGAATAAAATTTGTCAAAATGAACTCTGAACTTTTCTAACAAATCTTTTTGAACTTTTTCCATATAATTTTTTGCATAATCAGATAATACACTAATATCTTCTGTTGGCTTATTTTCTTCTAAGAATTTTTTAGCAACAGGAATAAGATATTCACCTGCATAATAATTTTTTCTTTCTTCTTCATCTTCAGGAAAATCTACATTTTCACCAAGTTCTTGTTTTACTCTAATAAGCAGAGAACGTCCAAGTTTTTGGATTTGAGAACCTGCATCATTGATATAAAATTCTTGAAAAACATTGTGACCATAAAAAGATAGTAAATTTGCTAAAGCACTTCCCATAGCTGCCCATCTTCCATGTCCTATATGAAAAGGACCTGTAGGGTTTGCAGAAACATATTCAAGAATTATTTTTTCTGCATCTATTTTTTCTGGTTTACCATAATTTTCTTTTTTATCTAAAATTTCTTGAATAACATCAGTTAAAAGTTTATCTGACAATTTAAAATTAATAAATACACCAACAACAGATGTTTCATAATTAGTATTTGCAAGATTTTCAACAATAGCATTTGAAATCATTGGCGGAGCTATTCTTGCTTGTCTAGCTAAAGAAGATACATTCACTGCAAAATCCCCAAAATCAGGATTCTTTGGTTTTTCTATAATTAGAGAACCTTTTTTGTATTCTTCCATACTACCTAATTTTTTATCTTGTATTGCTTTTTCTATCGCTGTTTCAATATCATCAAGTAATAAATTCTTGTACATAATAAACCTTTCACACTTTATAATTCTGATAAATATAATTATAACTCAAAAAGATGTTTAGTGTATAATGAAATTATGATAAATATCGAAAGCATTGTTGACAGACTACGAGAAATTATTGATGATGATAACTCCAAAGGTTTAAAAGAAACCCTTGAAGGTTATCATGCTGCCGACTTGGTGGATATTTTCAATGAATTAAACCCAAAAGAACGTCTTGCTTGTTTCAAGCAATTAGACGAAGAAAAAGCTGCCGATATGCTTGAATATTTACAACCACAATTGCAGGTAGAACTTCTAGGGGAAATTGATGAAGAACTTGCTTCTCGATTAATTGCGAAAATGCCTCATGATGAAGCTGCTGACGTTTTGGGGGATATGGAAGAAGATGATACGGAATCATATCTTGACAAACTTCCTCACAAATTCTCATCTGAAGTCAGAGAACTTTTAACATACAACGAAGAATCTGCCGGTGGTATTATGAACCCTTTGGTTTTGACAGTTTATGCAGATATGGACGTACAAGGGGTTTTGAATACAATCAGAATTAAAGCGGAAAAAGACAATATGGATTTATACTATGTCTATGTTGTCGACAAACAAAATCATTTGCTAGGTGTTGTTTCTTTAAGAACACTTTTAACATCTCCTGTTCATCAAAAAGTAACAGATATAATGATTCGAGATATTGTTAAACTTCACGTTGATGATTTGCAAGACTATATTGCTGATGAGTTTATGAAATATCAGTTCAATGCACTTCCTGTAGTTGATTTATACAACAGATTAAAAGGGATTGTTACTTGGGACGATGCTCAAGATATTGTAGAAGAAGAAACTACCGACGAAATTTATACATCATCAGGTATCGCAACCGAAATGGTTGAAGATGAAGATGATATCTTATCAGGAAACTTGTTCCATGCGGTAAAAGCAAGAACTCCTTGGTTGTTTATAACTTTGATTGGTGAATTCATAGCTGTTAATGTTGCTCATCATTTTGACGGTACATTAAGAGCATTACCAATTATCGCAATCTTTATGCCATTATTAGCTGGACTAGGCGGCAACATTGGTACTCAAAGTATTACATTAATGGTTCGTGGTTTATCAACAGGACAAGTTACTCTAAAATCAGCAATGTACCATATATTTAGAGAAGCTGGCATTGGTTTATTAATAGGTTTAGTTTTTGGAGCTTTAGTTACTCTTGTAACATCTCAATGGCAACATAGTGTTGCTTTAGGTGTTATTGTAGGTTTAGCTATGGTTATCAATATGACAACTGCAACAATTATCGGAACTTGTACTCCGTTTGTTTTGAAAAAAATAAAAGTTGACCCAGCTATCGCATCTGGCCCAGTGATTGCAACAACCATTGACGTTGTAGGACTTTTTGTTTATTTTTCTCTAGTTACAATTTATTTGTTGCATTTTGTTAGATAAATATACATTTTTATCTTTACATTTAAATTGTAAAATTTTTGTAACATAACAAGTCCATGCTAGCAATATATTGCATTTAGAAATGTTAGTATATATAGGTAAGGAGTCTTATAGTGGAAATTAAAAGTAATATGCAACCGACAGCTAAGGTCGGCTTCAAAGGGTATCAACACAAGAAGTCTACAGAGGGTATTCCTTTGTATAATTTCAATTTTCTTTATGATGCAAAACATTGGGATTGTTCAGTAGAATTTTTCCATGTAAAAAGAAATGACTATGATTATTCATATTCCGTTGCAGATAAGAAAGACGGTCAGCCAAAACCTTACTTTACCAAAAAATTGACTCCTAAAGGTGCTGACGTTGATATTGAAAACGAACTAAAATTAAAAGATTCTGAACCTGTTGCATACCGCTATAAACTTACAAACAAAAGTAATCCAAGCTGGGTAAAATATGCTAAGGACGATGACAAATCTGTTTGTGGTGACAACCTAAACATGATTTCAAGAAAAGGTACAAGTGTTATTGTACAAGGTCCTATGTACTTGGCACTTCCTGATACAATGCGTCCCGGATATGTTTTTGCCGGTTTCCATGATGACAACACAGGGGAAATAAAAAAAGACCCTAACGCAAAAGATTTATCAAATTTCAGCAGCACATTTACCAACAGAGCGGGCGGTACAATGGCTGGTATTATAAAAACAATCCCTGAGTTAAAACGCAGAGGTGTTAAAAGATTTATTCCAACTCCAATGACAGGTGCTGACAACAGAGGTTATCACTTATATTGGATTAAGAAAATGAATCAACCATCATCTGTGATTGGTAATATTAACAACTACAATACAATGCAAAAAGAATTGTTCAAAAATGGTATGGGATTTGTTTCTGATAGTGCATACACCTCTCAAGGTCTTGAAGGTGTAAACTTCCAATATGCTATTCGTTGGATGAATCAAGCTGATAAACCACACGAATATTATATGTTCAGAATGCAAGGTATAGAAGATGCAGCTTTAGGTATGGGTGTTGTTCCTAAAAACATGCAAAACCTTAACCACAAAGTTGTAAACGCACCTCACAACTACGAAGTTCAATCAGATGGTCAAATTAAAGTTACTAAAAACAAAGATTATGACCCTAAACAACCTACATTTATTCAAGTGTTTGACAATTCAATGGTTTCTGACAAACAAAGAACTGATAAAAAACACTTAATTGGTGCTTATGATATCAACAATCCAATTGGCAAAAACAAAGACGGTGAAGATGTTGTAAATCAATTAGCTATCAACACTCACGATGATACAGTTATTGATAACGCATTTGAAATCGACCCTTCTGAATATGATGCTAATATCAGAACTTTAAATTCTATCAACAAAAATAGAAATTCATCTGATAAAATCAACTTAAATTCAGCACAAGGAACTCTACTTGTTTCTAAATTCTCAGGAATAGAAATTGCACCTAAAGATGAAGGTGGATTTGTTACTTGGGATTCTAATACAGATATGGCAAAATTGAGCTATACTGAATCTGATTACGACACTCAAATGTTAGAAAGTATCAAAAATCCTAAAGAACGTGCCATAGAAGAAACAAAACTTGCACGAGCACATGCCGGTAATAGAGATATGTTAGCAGATTCTATGAGATACTGGACAAAACACGTAAGAAATGTTCAAACAGAATATACTGCAAAAACTCTCGGTAAATTAGGTGGTTCATCAGAAGAAGTTCAAGATAGAATCAATAGTTTGATTTATAATCGTGATAATCAACAATTACCAGATGATGTAGCTTTAGATGACGAAACTTCTGAAAATATTTTCTATAACGATTATGTTTTAAGAGATAAAGATGTAAATTATTCAAAAGCTTTAGACAAAGCTATAATGTCTGTTCCTCTTGATTCGATTGAACTTGCAGACGATACAGTTGGGGCATTATCTTCTCCATATTTATCAAAACGTTCACCGGATTTGGAACACGTTGGGGAATCAAGATATGATGCAATGCATGATGAAAGTTTCAAAGTTCCTGAAAAATACGCAGATACATATAATAAAATGGACAAAGTTTTAACAAATCAAATCCATGAATTTGCAACTGATGTTCTTCACGATGTTGACAAACATTCTGACGAAAAAATCTTCCAAGCTGATGGCTCTAAATTGACAGAATACGGTCAATATGTTGTTCCATTAGTAGCTAGTGATATTACAAAATATGCAATTATTAAATCACTTGTTCCTAGTGCAGAAACAAAAGTTTTGAAAGACGGAACATTAACTTATGACTATGACAGACTTGAAAAAGAAGCAACATTAAAAAATATCGGAATTAATGGTGATAGCCCTGAAGATGAGGCTAACCAAATTGTTCATAAAATCAAACATGGAACAGAAAACTTAAATACAGGTGATGTATCATTACTATCACGTTCTATTAGAACAAGATTCAAAGATACAAATGCTTTAAGTTTTAGATATGCCGAAGCTATGGTAGACCGTTCAGGTTTAGGTTTAGACCACAGAATAGACGCAGCAAAAGACGTTGCAGATATGGACGCAGTTAGAAATCTTGATGATACTGCTGACAACCAACTATCAGAAGTAATCAACATCTGGGCTCCGGCAACAAAAGCCGTAAAAGAAGAAAATCCTAATTCTTTAATTCTTGCTGAGTTTACAGATTTGTATGATATTGCGAAATCCACTTATGGTTCAGATGATGCATTAGCTGCTCAAAATAATCCAAACTCATCTGCAAGATTCAAAGATTCCGGTAAAATTTCTGATATTCTTATAAGAGAAGCCGGCATGAATACAGAAGCTAATTATTCTCACTTCTTCACTGCAGGTCTTGATACCTTCGGCAAAGATTTCGTTGCAGAAAACGGTGTTGAAGACGGTGATAACAATAACTCAACAGAAGAAAGACGAGTTGGCTTGTTGGCTGGTGCGTTAGACAAATTCGCAGATAAATCATTGGATTATAAAAGAAATGCTTATACCTTCGGTGGCAACCACGATAAACCAAGAATGGCTGAATGTTATGGATTAGATATGGGCTTATTCCACTCAAATCTTGATAACCATTCAACTCCAGAAGAAATTAATCATCGAAAAACTGCATATATGTTAATGAACGATATGATGTTTGAAAATGATTTAGAAAAACCAAACTCTGAATATTTTGGAAAAACAGGTAGACAAATTGTTGAATCTGATGAAAATTATTTCAACAATGTTAGCCCAATGGCTGTTGCTAAAGCAAACTGGTTACGTTCAAGCATTGGTATTGCAAACAGAATAATGACTGCAGAACGTATGAAAAATGCTCCTGACGATAATGCTAGAAGAAGTATTCAAGAAGATTCAAACAAAATCTATGCAGCATATTCAAAATCAGTGAAAGATGTTGTAAATGGTAATTATTATTTAAACAGTAATGATAATAATGACAACAAACTTCTTCCTGATTCATACAAAAAACAATTAGAAAAAAATGGATTTGGTGCAAAAGATATTAATACTGCTTACAACATTTTGACTGAACAAGCAAAAGAAAAATATGATTTAAAGAATACTTATCTTGGCGACAAAAAACACAAGAAAGAATTTGATAATTTAGTAGAAAAAATTGCAATCGGCATTCCGGCAGCAAAAGTTAGAATGTTTACTCAAATGATAAATGCTATTCCTGGAAACCCTACAGTTTACGCAGGTGACGAATTTGCAATGACAGGCTACGAAGAAAAGAAAGCTAACCTTTATCATGGTAATAGAAACCCTATTGATTGGGATTCTGTTCAAGAAGGTAATCCAAACTACAAAGAGCATATTGCTTCTCATAAAAAAGCTATGGACGGTATCGTTAGAACTAGAGCTAATAATATAGATGCAAAACTTGCACCTTTAAACAACGGTACAATGTTTAAATTAAACGATGTTTATGGTGATAGTGCAGATGACAAACGTCCAGGTTCAGGTTTAAAATGTCCAGCAATTTTAGCTCAATCATCAGATGGTTCAATGGCAGTTGCCGTATTCAACTACAACGGTATAAGCCTTGATAATCCATTAGATGAAGGTAATGTTGACATCAACAAAATTGATGAATACCTAAACCCTCACCCAACAGATGTTAAACTTGATAAATTAATGTTACAAACATATAAGACTGGTACAAATTTTGATATTCCTGAAAATCTAATATTCAAAAACGTTGATGAAACAGATCCATCTTCTTATAAATCAAAACGTGATGATAAAGGTAATTGCTATCTTGAAAGAGTATTTGATGATGGTAGAGTTGAACCTGTATATATCTCTAAAATGACAGCTCCAGAAGGTGTTTTGAGATTATACTATCAACCTGATGAAGTTAAAGAATCAATTGCAGAAAAACATAAACTTGAAAAGAAATATACTCCATCATTCCATGGTATGAAGAAACGTACATACTTCAACCCTCAATACAATATCGGAGTTGCAAATCCATATTCAACTCCTAAAAATGTACAAACAGGGTCAAACTTATCACTTGTTTCTTCAGCAAAATAATTTAACAAAAAAAATCATACAATAACATTTGTGAAATACGGTTTCAAGACGGTACGTATGCTTTCTTGCACACATCTTGACTTTCAGATAGTTGAGGGCATATTTTTATATCCTCTTTTACAAAATGAGTTTTTTAGTTGAAAACAGATTATTCTTAGAATAAAATAAGAGTGTAGAAACAACACTAGTAAAAATAGATAGGAAGTTTATATGAATAAAGATAAAATAAGAAACATAGCAATTATTGCTCACGTTGACCATGGTAAAACTACGATGGTTGACTGTATGTTGCAACAAGCTGGTGTTTTTAGAGAAAACCAACAAGTACAAGAACGAGTTTTAGATAGCAACGATTTAGAAAAAGAACGTGGTATAACAATTCTTTCTAAAAACATTTCAATCAATTATAAGGGTTGCAAAATCAATGTTATAGACACCCC
>CAKUVB010000003.1 GCA_934693215.1 uncultured Candidatus Melainabacteria bacterium | reverse complement strand
CCTGTATCTTGTTCGTTTTTACCGTATTTAGCTACGATTTCTTTTTTGTTTTTTAAATTAATTGACATGTTTTGTTTCCTTTTTTGTTGAGTGATTATTGGCGTAAGCACTCTACATTGATTATCATATTATATCAAATTTTAAAATCAAGTGTATTAAACCCATGTACTTTATAAATGTTTATATTGTATAAAAAGAGATTGATATAATTATACCAATCTCTTTTTTGTTTATCATTACTTGAAATATTTGACTTATACAGCAACTTTCATTGAGTTAGTAATAATTTCGTTGAAGCTATCAGCTTTCAAGCTAGCACCACCGATTAAGCCACCATCAATGTCAGATTGAGAAAGTTGTTCTTCGATAGTAGCAGGTTTTACAGAACCACCGTAAAGGATTCTGATAGCGTTTCCAGCTTCTTCTGAAGAAACTTCTTTAACAACATTTCTAATCATTGCAATAACTCTATTAGCTTCTTTAGAATCACAAGTTTTACCTGTACCGATAGCCCAGATTGGTTCATAAGCGATAACAGATTTTGCAACTTCTTCGTTTGATAATCCAGCTAAAGCAGCTCTGATTTGAGATGCGATGTGTTGGTCAGTTACGCCTGATTCTCTTTGTTCAAGAGTTTCACCACAACAAATGATAGGTAATAAACCACCAGCTAATATAGCTTTAGCTTTTTTGTTAATCATTTCGTCTGTTTCTGAGAAGTATTGTCTTCTTTCTGAGTGACCGATAATTACATAATCACAACCAGCATCTTTTAACATTTCTACAGAAATTTCACCAGTATAAGCACCAGAAGATTCCCAGTGACAGTTTTGACCAGCGATTTTTATTTTATCACTACCCCAAGAAGCTTTTGCAGCTGCTACAACACCAATTGTTGTGAATGTAGGTGCAACAACGATTTCTGGTAATTGTGATTCTGAAAGACCAGATACTAGAGATTTGATACCTTCAAATAATTCTCTACCTTGATCTTGTAATAAATTCATTTTCCAGTTTCCTGCAATGATTGGTTTTCTTGACATAATTATATCTCCTTACAATTGTAAACCACACATTGAGTTTAAAATAAAAGCAGCGAACAATCAAGTAAGAATAAACTAAAAACTTTAAGTTATAGTATTTGGGTAGATGTATTTTTGAGAACATAATTTTTTCTAACGTAGAGTATAATCTGTTTAAAAACCTCTGTATTGATTATGTGTTCGTTTGTTTACATATTGGATAAATATGCGTTAATAATATAAAATAAAACTAGTCTAGTGGTTAATTGTTGGTTAATAGCTATTGTTATAAGATTTTTACAGATATGATAAATTTAGAAGCAAAAGAATATTTGTTAGATGCAGTACTAGAGTATAGTAAAGACATTGTTACCGTAAAAGACAAGAATCTTAGGTATATTGCCTATAACAATGCTTTTAGGGCAATTATTGGGGTATCAAGAGATTTTAAAATTTTAGGCAAGAGTACAAGTTCAATTATTGAATCTGAATGTGCAGATATTATAAACGAAAATTGTAAGAAAGTGCTTTCAACTTGCGAAACAAAAACTTGTATATTTGTGTTAAAAAAGACAAATAAAATAATTAAGCAAACAATAACTCCAATTGTTAAAAATAATAATATTGAAGGTCTTTTGTCGGTTTCTTTAGATGTCACGAACGAAGAAAATTTAAAAAGCGAATTGATTAATACTAATTTGCGTTTAAATTCATTGATTAATAATTTACCAATCCATGTTTATATGAAAGATAAATCAAGAAATATAATTGTAGCAAATAAGCAAGCAAAACAGTTTTTATTTGAAGGAATAGATGCTTTTGCAGATGATTTGGTTTTGAATATGGAGAACGCTGAAGCGGAATCAATAAACGAAGACAATTACGTATTAAAAAATAAAAAAATATTACGCAAAGAAAAATCAGCATTTGATTATGATGGAAATAGACATTGGTATAAAGTTAATAAAGCTCCTATTTTGACAGAAGATAACGAAGTAAAGGGGTTGGTAACAATCGCAAAGAATATTGATGCAGAAAAACGATTGGAGAATCAGAAAGGTTTGTTTTTATCTACGCTTTCGCATGATTTGAAGAATCCTTTGCTTGCACAGATTTATTCTCTAGAAAGACTTCATAGACAATTAAAAACTCAACTAACAGATGAGCAAAAAGAAATTTTAGAATTAATAATTGAATCTTCAAAATATATGCGTGATATGTTGTGTACGTTGTTGAAAACTTGTAAAGACAGTAACGGAGTTATATATCTTAAGCGAACAAATTTTGATATGGAAAGTTTGGTTTTGAGATGCGTCAAAGAGATTCGAGATATGGCTTTGATTAAAAATATCAAGCTAAAAGTAAATACTGACGATTCAAAAAAATATATTTATGCAGATGAAAATCAATTAAGACGTGTTATAGGTAATATGCTCAACAATGCGGTGAATTATGCGTTTGAGAATACTACTTTGAATATAAATTTTTATGCAAAAGATAAGATAATTTCTTTTGGTGTACAGAATGAAAGTGCAGAAATCCCAGAATCATTGCAAGCTAATATTTTTGATAAATATGTTTGTGGAGAATGTTTGCAAAGTACAAGTAATGTAGGATTAGGTTTATATTTCTGTAAGAAAATTGTTAATGCACATGATGGAGAAATTTTGCTTATTCCAAATGGTACTAATAATGAATTTGTGATTAAATTGCCAATTACAGACGAACATTCTGCGTTTATATCTGAAGTGATTTTGTAATAATATGGATATTTGAATAATAAAATATTTATCATAAATTAGGCATGATTATTTATGATGGGTTTGTATTTGATTATATTAACCTTTGGGGATTTTTGGTATAATAATTTAAAAATGGAGATTAAATTATGAAAAAACTTTTGACAATATTATTTAGTTTTGCAATGACAATATCAACTGCGTTTGGTTATGAATTTAGAGAGGTTAGAGCTGAACATATATTGGTTCAAACAGAGGCTCAGGCAATAGTTTTGGAATCTAAAATAAAAAATGGTGAAAGTTTTGAAGCTTTGGCAAAACAATATTCAATGTGTCCATCGGGTCGTCAAGGTGGAGATTTGGGATATTTCGGACGTGGGCAAATGGTTCCGGAATTTGAGAATGCAGCTTTTAAAATGGCAATAGGAGAAGTTTCAGAGCCTGTAAAAACTCAATTTGGGTGGCATATTATAAAAGTTTTGGATAAAAAATAGGATTAATAAATGCTTATACTATCACTTTTATTAAGAATATTTTCAAATCCAGTAGCAAATGTTTTTCAGAAAAAACTTACCTCTAATTATTCATCTTTTATAGTTAACTCAATAACTTATGGTGGTTTATGCGTTTTTATACTGCCATTAATATTGCATACTGATTTTTTAGTATTAACTAAATCAGTTTGGTTTTATGGGGTTGTTGGAGGAGTTTTTGGGGCTTTGGGAAATGCGTTTTTGGTAAAGGCTTTATCTTTAGGAGATTTATCAATCTTAGGTCCTATAAACTCATATAAATCTGTTATAGCAATGATATTTGGTATATTTTTGTTAGGCGAATTACCATCTTTGGCTGGTATTTTTGCAGTAGGTTTAGTTATATTGGGGAGTTATTTTGTATTTGATACAACAGAAGAAAAATTTTCATTAGCTCTTTTCAAAAGAAGGGATATTATATATAGATTTATTGCACTTTTGTTTACGGCTTTGGAAGCAATTATGATAAAACGAGTTATTTTGCTCTCAGATATTAATGTATCTTTTATTTTTTGGTGTGGATTTGGATTTTTGTTTTCATTGTTGTTTGCTTTGTCAAGACAAGAACGATTTGAACAGTTTGATAGAAAATCATTGTTCCAATTTGTTGGACTAATTTCTATGTTTGGATTGATGCAATATACAACAAATTATGTTTTTCAGAATATGAATGTATCTTATGCGTTGGCTTTGTTTCAATTATCATCTGTTGTTAATGTGATATTTGGGTATAAATTCTTTAAAGAAACTCAAATCAAGAAAAAACTTGTTGGTACAATTATTATGGTTATAGGTGCCGGAATAATAATTTGTTCGTAGATATAAAACATTTTGAATGATGATATAGGTAGAGCTATACCTATTTGTTAGGGTTTGTTTAATTTGTAATGTGTAGCTCTTGTTTCTCCATATTTTTCTAATATGTTGTTTTATTAATATCAAACTTTCTTTTCTTTTTCATTATTTTTTACCTCTAATCTATTACAATAATAGATTAGAGGAGTGTCAGATTAGGGCAAATAACAGAAAAATAAATTATTAGAATTTAATTTAAAACATCAAAGTGGATAAGAGTTGGGCTTAATTTTTGGATAAATATTTAAAACCATTGCCGATAGGGAGATTCGAACTCCCGACCTACTGATTACGAATCAGTTGCTCTACCATCTGAGCTATATCGGCAAAACTTTACACTATTTATTATACTAGCAAATTTATTTTTTACATGGTTTAGATATACCAAAAGGAGAAATTATGAGTATCAACTTTACTGGATTTAATAATATAAAAATTGGCAAAAAACAATATGAACAATTTGGCTCATATTGCAATCATAACGGTGAAATTTTACGTGGTAAGAAGAAATATACTGAATTAAAGTTTAACACTCAACTAACTAATGACCAAAAAGGTAACGATTTAGATGATTTCTTAAATCGTACTCCTAAAAAATTTATCAATGAACAGAATCCTGATGAACTTGATTTGCGTATAAAAAGATTCGACATAGAAGATTCTGATATTGATATAAACCAAACTATGTTGAGTGTAAACGGAAAAGATTTAATTTTGGATAGCGATAAAAAATTACCTTTAATGACTTTCTTAGCACGTTTTACAAGAGAAAGTGCTAAAAATCCTGAACTTAGTGAAAATCAGCAAAAATGTATGAAATTTGCAAACCAATCAATTTCTAACGAGGCAATGAATTATATTGATGCCAAATAATTTACAGAGCCTGCAAAGCTGCAATTTTCATTGTTTTGACATCAGGCGACATGCCTGTCCAAATGTTTATTGCTTTTTCAGCTTGATAGATTAGCATATCTAAACCCTCAACTGTTCTAAGTCCGCATTTTTCAGCATATTGCAAAAGTACGGTTTTAATAGGGTTATAAACGATATCATAAACGACTGTATCAGGTTTAGCGGTATTTATCACATTTAATTCTAATGGAGTTTCGTCCATAGCAAATCCTCGCATACCTATTGGAGTTGCATTAACAATGATTGAATATTTAGAAATATCTCTAACATTTTGGATTTGTTTTGCCTCAAATTTTATGGCTGGAAACTGATTTCGTAAATAATTTATTGCTTTTTGAGAGTTGATAATGTTTCTTGTGTATAAATCAATTTCTTGAATACCTTTTTTTATAAGTCCAACAGCTGCAGCTCTGGAAGCCCCTCCTGTACCTAAGATTGCAGCACATTTGCCTGACAAATCAACATCTTTAGGTATTGCAGATACAAAACCATAAATATCTGTATTATATCCATAAAATTCTTTGTTTTCGGTGATTTTAACTGTATTTACGCAACCTGCAATATTGGCATCATCATCTATTTCATTAACGAATAATGAAACAGGAACTTTTAAAGGTATAGTAACATTAAAACCATTAAAATCATTACGTTTTAAAAATTTAATTCTATCAATTAAATTTTCAGGAGGAGTTTCTAATACTTCATAAGTCGCATCAATATTCATTGATTCAAATGCAGATTTTTGAATAACTGCAGAAAGTGAATGACCTAAAGGATAACCAATTATACCAAATTTATACATCTGATTTTTCCTCCTCATGAGTAACATCAGCTTTATAATCACAAGAACGATTTGAACATTCTAGCTTTTCGCCATTTTTCATAACACGTTTTACAACAAGTGAACCACATTTTGGACAAACATCACCTGTTGGTTCGTTCCATAAAACAAAATCACAATCAGGATACTTATTACACCCGAAAAACATTTTTCCGTATTTAGATTTTCTTTCAACAATTTGTCCTTTTCCACATTTTGGACAAGTTACACCTGTTGAGCGTACAAAACTCTTTCGGTTTTGACAAGAAACACATTCCAAATACTTTCCATAAGGACCAGTTTTGATAATCATATCTCCACCACATTTTTCGCATTTTTCTTCTGCTTTTTCAGGTTCTAATGGTTTTACAGTATCACCATTTACATCTATAGGAAGTATTGTTTTGCACTCAGGATAACCTGAACAACCTAAAAATTGGTTTCCAAAACGGCTTGTTTTTACAAGCATTTTTCTTCCACAGTTTGGACAAGTTACATCACTTTCGATTTTTAGTCTGCCAGCATTTGCCATAACTTCGTTTACAGTTTCCATAAACGGATCATAAAACTCTTGCAAAACCTTATTCCAAACGGCTTTATTATCAGCGATTTTATCGAGTTTTTCTTCCATGCCTGCCGTAAAAGCATAATCCATAATATCTGTAAATTGGCTTACAAGTTGTTTAGAAACTGTTCGTCCTAAGAAAGTCGGAACAAGAACTTTGTCTTGTTTTTCTACATACTTACGAGTCTGAATTTTTGTAATAATAGAGGCATAAGTAGATGGACGTCCAATTCCGTATTCTTCCAAAGCCTTAACCAAAGATGCTTCGCTAAATCTTGGTGGTGGTTGTGTGAAGTGTTGTTTAGGAATAACTTCTTTCTTTTCCAATTTATCATCTTTGTTTAAATCAGGGATTTTAGAGAGTTCATCAGCCTCATCACTATCATTATATAGCTTTAAGAACCCATCAAACAAAACTTTACTTGTACCTGTTTTTAAAGTACAGTTGCCTGCAGTAATCTCAACGGTCTTGTTTGCAACAACGGCATTAGCCATTTGAGATGCCATAAACTTATTCCAAATAAGCTTGTATAATCTAAACTGTTCAGGAGTTAGGTATTTTTTGATACTTTCAGGTGTTCTTTCAGGGTAAGAAGGTCTGATAGCTTCGTGGGCATCTTGTACATTCTTTTTGCCTTTTGCATAAGAATTTGGTGTTTCCGGATAATATTTTTCCCCATAATTCTGTAGGATAAAATCTTTTGCCATATCACGTGCATCATCAGATATTCTGACACTATCAGTTCTCATATAAGTAATTAAACCAACAGAACCTTCTTCAAGCTCAATACCTTCATAGAGTTTTTGAGCAATTTGCATTGTTTTAGAAACACCATATCCCAATTTTGAACTTGCTTCTCTTTGTAATGTTGAGGTTATAAATGGTGCAGTCGGTTTGCGTTTTGTTTCTCTATTAGTTATCTTTGAAACAATGTATTCTCTAGAAGAATCTTCTAAATATTCTTTTATTTTTTGTGCTTGTTCTTCGTTGCCCAAATCAAGTTTTTCACCATCAATTTTGATTAACTCAGCATCAAACACTTTGCCGTCTTTTTCAAGTTTTACTGTAACTGACCAATATTCAACAGGTACAAAAGCTTCGATTTCGTCTTCTCTTTCGCATATCATACGCAATGCAACAGATTGAACACGTCCTGCTGAAAGGTGGTAATTCCCTAACTGTTTCCACAAAACCGGTGATAATTTGTAACCTACAAGCTTATCCAAAATTTGTCTTGTTTGTTGAGCTTTTACTCTATCCATATCTATTTGACGAGAATGAGCAACTGCATATTTAACTGCTTTTGGTGTAATTTCGTTAAACTCAATTCTAAAAATCTTATCATCAGGTACTTTTAGAACTTGTCTAACGTGCCACGCAATAGCTTCTCCTTCTCTATCGGGGTCGGATGCAAGGTATATTTTATCAACTTTTTTAGCCATTTCATTTAATTTAGTAACGACTTTTTTCTTTTCTGGGATAACGATAAACGAAGGTTTGAATCCGTCATTAACATCAAACCCCAAAACATTTTTAGGAAAATCTCTAATATGTCCAAAACTTGCTTCAATCTGATAGTTTGAACCAAGAATTTTCTTGATAGTTTTTGATTTAGCAGGTGACTCGACTATTACTAAAGCCTTGCCGTTATCTGCTTTTTTAGCAGACTTTGTTGCTTTCATCTTTACTTCTTTTTCTTCATTTTTTTCTTTTGCTTTTACGGGCATTAAATAACCTCTTATCTTATAATAGAGTACCTGTCACCAACAATTTGTTCCAACTTTCCTTTGAGCTCTAGTCCAGTAAGTATTACGAGTAAATCATTTGTGTTAATATCTGTTTCTCTCTGAATCTCATCAAAGCATTTTGGCTCTATATTTATTGTATAAAGAATTTTTTTCTCGTCAATGGTTAAATCATCACATATATCAAAATTTAAAGAACATTGTTTGATTTCCCAACCTAGTGCATTCAAAACATCATCAGATTCTGTTATTAATGTTGCTCCTGTTTTTAGAAGTTTGTATATACCTTCGGTGTTCGGATTAGTAATTAGTCCGGGGATACACATCAACTCACGACCTTGTTCTAACGTAAGATTAGCAGTAATTAAAGCCCCACTTTTTAGAGCTGCCTCTACAACTAATGTTCCATAAGATAACCCTGAAACAATTCTGTTTCGTTGAGGGAAACGGAATTTCAAAGGTTCAAATGTTGGATAATATTCAGTAAAAATAACCCCATTACCGTTAATTATTTCTTCATACAATTTCTTGTTTGAAGTAGGATAAACAAAATCAAATCCACTTGCAATTACTCCAATCGTTTTCAATCCATTAGAGAGAGCAAGCTGGTGAGCAAGAGTATCAATACCTGTTGCAAGACCGGAAACAATACAAATGTCTGTTCCTGAAAGCCCGTTAATTATTTTTTTTAGACTTTCTTTTCCGTTAAAACTTGCATGGCGAGAACCAACAACAGCAACTGTTTTGTCGAAGTTACAAACAGATAAATCTCCTTTATAATACAGTACCATTGGTGGATTGGATATTTCTCTAAGCATTTTAGGGTAATTTTCGTCATCAAAAGTTAATACTTTGATATCTCGCTTTTCAACTTCTTGATAAATTTTGTCCAAATCTAAGCTTGCACGTTTTTCAAGAAAAATGTTAGCTTTTTTAATATTTAGCTCTTCTATTTGTGATATTTCATCTTTTGAAACATAAAAAGCTTTTTCAATATCTCCAAAATGTTCATAAAGCGTTTTGATAAATATTGAATCTAAACTTTCTATTGATGACAAGCCTACCCAAAATTTTTGATTCATACTTTTTTCTTAATTCTTTCTACAAGTTTTTGAATATTAGCTTTTTCTTCTTCTGGAATATCTAAGTCCATATAATCTTCAAAATACTCAATCGCATCTTCAAAATCATTTCTTGCCATAAATAATATACCAAGTTTTTTATAAGCTACTGCGAATTTTGTATTAACAGTTATTGCTTTCAAATAATTTGAGATGGCTTTATCTATCTCATTATTACCTTCATAAGATTGAGCAAGATAATAATATAGGAATTCATTATCTTCTTTATATTCGATTACGTTTTCAAAATTAGAAATTGCATCTTCGTAATCACCAAGCTCGAAATGAACTCTACCTAAATCATAATATGCGTCATAGTTTTCAGGTTCTTTCTCTAAAACTTTTTCAAGCTCTGTTATTGCCATATCATATCTGGAATCTTCAAGATAAACTCTTGCTAACATGTGAGCAAGAACCATATTATCTTCCATTTCGTAAGTGCCTCGTTCAAGAGTTCCTATTGCACTACCCAAATCATTATTTTTGTAATACAAATCTGATAAATTTATGTAGGCTTGAGGAATTTGTGGGTTTAATTCAATTGATTTTGTATAAGATTTTTCAGCTTGTTCAAAATCATTAAGCTTTGCATAACATAACCCCATATTATTATAGACTTCGGCATTTCCTTCATCGTGTTCTAAAACTGTACTGAATACGTCTATAGCTTCTTTGTATTTGCCTTGTTTGTAAAACTCCAAAGCTGAATCAGTTTTGACTGTCATTATAAGAATCCTCCGTCTTTTCCGTTCTCTTGATTACCTAAATCTTTTATTATTGTTTTTACGTTACCTACAGCTTCAAAATTCTTAGGGTCAACGATTATTTTTATTTTATCAGCATGAATTTCTTTGTCGTTTTGTTGAATCATTGAACGACCAGACATAAATACTTCGTTTATTTTTTTAGTAATTTTATCAGGGTAACATGTCATTTTAGGTGCTTTTGCATAATAATCTTGATAATAAACTTGTACATTACCACTTCCCATAAATATATTATTTTTTTTGTCATACTGTTGATATCTTGCCGTTACTTTAAATGGTGAGCCGTTTTCTGTAACTGTTGAAGTCATTGTGTTTCCGATTGCAACCATTTCTTCATTTGATGCAGTATAAATAAAGTGATCAGCAGTTGCGTGGTGTTTCGTTTGATTAATTTTTGCGTGTCCAACTAAATCAAGTCTTTGAACTTCACCATTTTTATTTGTTCTGACAATCGCTTTGTCAGAAAATGCAGTTACATCACGATATTTGATAGAAACTGTACCACGAGCAGTCATTACATTAGTTTTTGTGTCATATTCTTGTTCATTTGCGTTGATAATAGCAATAGGAGTTTTACCCTCTGTTACAATAGTTTGGGTGTTACCTTCTGCTCTGATAACTTTATTTAAAAGAGAAAATTTAAGAATATTCGCTTTTACCTCACGTTTTTTGTTGTTTTGGATTTGGTATGCGTAAGGTTGGTCATGGAATGTAGCAGTATCAAGTTTGTTGTCTTTTGTGACTGATACATCTGCTTTATCGCCAACGATTGTAATATCTTCATACCTAACTTTTACATCGCCTAAAAATTTAATTAGGTTATCACGTTCTGAATATGTTTGAGTTTTAGATTCAATTATTAAGTCTGAGCCTATTGTTACTGCACTCAAGAATAAAAACAACAATGATATTATTATTAAAAATTTTCTCTTTTTCATTATTTTCCTCTTTTATTTATTAAAATAGTGATTTTTCGGTTTTGCTTGATTTTTTGTCACCTGACTCATATATTCTGGTAACGGTATGTCCTTTTATCAAGAAAGTAGAAAAGTCCGAATTTACAACGGCTTCATCTGCGGTTGCAATAAATGTTCCTTGTCTATCTATGTGAACGTGTCCTTTTGCAGTAATAGTTTTTGAGTCACTAAAATATGTTATGTGGTCAGCCGTTACTGCAATATCATTTTCTAATACTACATAAGTGTTTTCATATAAATCTATATTATGAGTTTCTTCACTATATGTTCCACGAGATGATTGAAAGCTCATATTAACCTTATTATCTTTATAGAAATTTCCGATTACGTTGTTAAGTTTAGCGATTTTGTGGTCACTTGAGTATTCACCCGTTTCTCCGAATATTTCCCATGATTTTTGACCTTCTTTTGATTCAGTCAATATCATTCCTTTAACTTCTAATTGTTGTTTGTCGGTATCACCTTTTAACATACTTCTGTTGAAGTTGTGAGTGATAACACCGGCAGAAAGGAATGCCCAAAACAAAATACAAGCAATTACTACAAAAACACCAAGATAAATCTTTTGTTTCTTTTGTAGTCTTGAGAAGTACCTTCTATCTATCTTTGCAAGAAATTTCTTTAGATTTTCCATACAAGATATTTTAGCACAGGGAGAAGGTAAATAAAAGTTTTGATTAGAATATTTTATATTTTTATTTCGGGTATATTTTATTATCCTATCAAATTCCAATTATCTAATAGAAAAATATTATTAATGTTTCATAATACAATTACTATGTTTTACAATTATTATGAAGATTATCAATATGACAGTTGTGTATCAAAAGGGATTTGTTCAATAGGTCCAAGAACTTCTTCTTTGCAAGAAATTCTTGTTATGTATCTAAAATTACTTGCCTTTTTCATAATAGAACTCAAAAATTTGGGTGGTCATAATAAAGATGCAGAAAAAGTTATTCTAGATACGATATCAACTTTAATGACGAATTTGGAAACCCAAAGTGAACAGTTTCAAAAAATATTAATATCTATCAAGACATTGTTATGTCAATCTAAAAAGGCATATCTCAATATTTGTAACGAAAAAAATATAAATCCAAAATCAATTGAAACAAATATCAAATTAGATGAAGAATTTGATATTACCAAACTTATTCAACAGGGTGAAAAAGAATACAATAATAGATTAGAAAATCTTTCCTCTGAAAGAAAAAATCTTTTTGAAGTTATGGCATATATCATAAAAAGCTTAAGTATAAATATTGTGAATATAAAAAGTTTTTCAGATGAAGAACAATTAGAACAAGATGGGTTTTATAAAATTCTCATATTGTTAAATTTGTTGAATTATCAAAATACTCCAACAAAAGATATCTTAGATGAAATCCAATCAGGAGCTGAACTTGATTATAAACTAACAATGCGTTTAGATGAATTGCAGAGTGAAAATTACGGAGAGCCTAGCGAAGCTGAGGTTTCAATTTCTACCAGACCGGGAAAAGCTATACTTGTTGCGGGGACATCACTACGAGAATTGGAAGAAGTGCTTGAATATACAAAAGATAAAAATATTGATGTGTATACGCATGGAGAAATGATAATTGCTCATACTTACCCAAAGTTTAGAGAATATAAGCATTTAATAGGACATTTTGGGGTGGGGGTAGAAAATTGTTTGCTAGATTTTGCAACATTTCCAGGTGCAATATTGATTACTAAATATGCAGTAGAAAATATTGAGTATCTCTATAGAGGGCGTTTGTTTACAACGGATAGCTTTGTTCCAAAAGGTGCTATTAAAATAGAAAATAATGATTATTCAAAACTCATAGAATCTGCTTTTTATGCAAAAGGGTTTAAACGAGGTAAACAAAAAGGCTCTATTCAAGTTGGGGTTTCTAAAGATAAGCTTGATACAGAATTAAATAATTTTGTTAAAAATTTAGATAAATACAAACATATAATTATTTTAGGACCAGAAAACCATAATAAAAGGAATAAAATATATTATGAAAATATTTTAAACAACATGCCTGAAAATACTTTTGTAATCTCGTTTTCGTACAATAGAAATGGTGAAAATATTATCTCTTTAAGTGAAAGAAATAGTTTTTCTATAATATATTATATTTTAGAAAAATTATCATCTATTGTAAAAAATACTGAAATTGATATATCTATTTTTATTTCAAAATGCGATAAACACACGATATCAAATCTTATTCATCTAAGTAAACAAAATATAAAAAATATATTTTTAAGTAAATGTACACCAATTATGCTCAAGCCATCATTGACAAAGAATATAGCTGATTACTATGACATAAAACCTACAACTCAGCCCGTTGATGATTTAAAGGTAATAGTTGGATAAGTAAATAAGAGTTTTTGCGTTGTTGTGAGATATAGCGAAGTAATGACAGTTTCTCAAAAATAAATAAAAATATCTCAAACCATTATTAACTTAACAACTCTTTATTATGTTAAAATCATTATATGTTTAACCGTAAATTTTTCATACACTTTATTTTGGTTTTAACTGCAATAGGTATGTTATTGCCGTTCTTTGTAATGTTTCTCGTATCTTTTTCAAAAGATAACAGTCTTTCATTTTCTAACTTTACTCTTACAACGGCAAACTATTTCAATGTATTCCACGCAATCCCAATAACAAGATATTTTATAAACAGTCTTATCGTATCTGTTTTTACAACAATAGGTCAAATTTTATTCTCAACACTTGCCGGATATGCCTTTGCAAGAATGAATTTTAAAGGTCGAAACATAATATTCTTTATATTTTTAATAACAATGTTTATTCCACCTCAGGTAAACATTATTCCGCTATTTTTTCTTATGAGAGAACTACATCTTGTTGATACTTATCAAGCCCTTATTTTACCTGGAATATTTGGAGGGTTTGGTGTGTTTATGATGCGACAATACTTCTTAGGGTTTTCAAAAGATTTAGAAGAAGCTGCAATCATTGATGGGTGTAACAAATTCCAAATGTTTTTCAAAATCGCAATACCTCTTGCTGCACCTGCAATAGCAACTCTTGCCATTTTTACCTTCATAACATCTTGGAATAGTTTTATATGGCCATTGATTATCACAAATTCAGAAGCTATGAGAACTCTACCTCTAGGTCTTGCAATATTCAAAGGTAGTTATAGAGAAATTACAATGTGGGGTGATTTATTCGCCTGCTCTGTTGTATGTGCTTTACCTACTATTTTGATTTTCTTGTTTGAAAAAAAATATCTTATCAACGACATGCTAAAAGGTGCTGTAAAAGAATAAAACCACATCTTTTGTTTTTTCTTACAAAATCATTAAAACATAAATACATAACTCCTACTCTATAAAGAGGAATTACAAAAAAAAAGATAAAGAAAACACTTTTTTATCCGATATTCTACTTGTAGAACGAGGTATCCTTATGTTTTCAAACAAAATAGATACATACACTCCTGTGAAAGATGACAAACTCAAGTCACAATCAAATCAGAATTTCGATTTTGAGGGTGAAGGGTTTTCGTCTATGCTTGAACAAGATGAAACTCTATCAGGAAAACTTAGAGAAACCGAAACTGAACTCTCTGAAGATGAGGCTATTCTTTCTACTGACGAAGAAAATAAAGCTATCGCAAAAAAACGTACCGCAGAAGCAACTGCAAAATCAACAACAAAACAGGATACTCCAACTACAAAACAAGAAACAGATGCTCGCAATCTACTAAAAATTATGGATATGACGACAAAAGTAAACATGCCGGCAATCCATATTACTAAAAGCAAAAAAGAACTCGAAAATATTACAGGAACTCAAACCGATACCCCGGAAGAACTTGCAGGAATAGTTACAAAGCTACTTTCAGATGCAGGAATTGACAAGAAACAAGAAGAAAATCCATTAGAAACAACTGTGGATATAAACACAGGTGAAGGTAAAATGTCAGATTCTGATAAGAAAAAGAAAGATGACGTTCTACACGAAACCCAAGAAGAACTCCTTGAAGACTTGTCGATATTATCTACAGACGAAGAAAACCTTGCAATGGTAAACAAGGCAAAAGAATATCAAGCACTTTCAGATGATGATTTTAGCAAAAATGGTGAAGAAGATATGGAGCTTTTAACTGAGCTTACAAGTATTCATAACCAATCAAGAATAGAAGCACCAAGCTCTACAAAAATAGAAAATGCAGAATCTGTACTTTCTCAAATCATTGAAGAAAGCAAAAAGAAGTTAGTTAAGATTGATGTTTCTGAACTATCTTCAGAAGATGTTGACTATATAATCAATCTTTTGCAAACAGGAACTGCAGACTCAAATCTTGATGACAAAGAAAATCCGTCAGCATTATCTGCCAAATTCCTTGAAAAATTAAAAGATTCTATAATTAACAAAAAAGTTTTTCGTATAGATTTTGACAATGAAATTTCTGTCATTATAAAAATAGATAGAGAAGGAAAAATATCAGCAAATTTCCTAACCTCTAACGCAGAAATCGAAGAAGGGTTAAAAAATAACTTATACATCTTAAGACAAAAATTTGATGAACAAAATATCAAATACGGAAGTATTGAATACACCGCTTCTGATACTGAAGCAAAAATAAATATGCAGGAAATAGAAAACATTATAAAAACTGCATCAGATAAAGAGAAAATGACACACTAAATATAAGGAGAGAATCACATGTATGATTCGTTCACAACGGCGATAAACACTCAGAGAGCAACTACCCACTGGATGGAAACCCTAACTGATAACATGATGAACCAGTACACTCCAGGGTTTAGAGAGAGTAAAATAACATTTAGCACTTTCTTAGGTGGTGCAATTACCGACAACCCACTTAAAAATCAAGGTCAAGGTAAATCTACTCCAGGAACTTCTAACGAAAACGTATTCTTTGAAGGTAACGGTTTCTTTATTACCAGAAATAGTGAAGGCAAAACTGCATACACTCGTCTTGGTGAATTCACATTTGATTCAGAAGGTGTATATAGAGCTAAAAACGGTGATGCTGTTCAAGGCTATATCCTAAACGATAATGGCGAGATTATGGCTGGTACAAAATCAATCAGTGCAGATTTATACGAAGAAACCGCTTTGAAAGGTGGAGCTCTTAGTATCCCTACAACAAATATAAAAATGTGGATTGACCCAAATAACGGTAAATTCATGGGAAAATATGATGAATACGAAATAAAAGAAGATGGTACAATTTACGGTAAAGCTGATGGTGGCAAACGTTCTGTACCGCTATACAAAATAGCTACTGCAAACTTCCACAACCCTAGCGGTTTATATGAGGTTAAAGAAGGTGTTTTTGTTGAAACTGATGATTCAGGGAAACCCGTAATCGGACGTGGTTCTATTCGTTCAGGTTTATTAGAACAAGCAAACACCGATTTTAAAGGTAATATGACAAACTATCAACAAGCAAAAGTACAAATGGAACTCGTTAATGCGTTGATTAAGTCTAACAAAGAACTATTAGAAGAAGCGATGAGATTAGTAAGTTCATAATACTAATTGAACAAAAGTTATTAGTGTTAGTTAAACTCCATTTTAAGGTAACAGGAATTCTGTTGCCTTTTTATTTCTTTTAATCTTGTTACGTTAAAAGTCCGGTTTGACTTATGTCTACACATTTGTTCTGTATCTACAAGTTCTCAACGTCAAACTATTCTGTTCATTTAGCATCTTTTAAATCCTGTTACGTTAAAAATCCGGTTTGACTTATGTCTACACATTTGTTCTGTATCTACAAGTTCTCAACGTCAAACTATTTAATTATTCTACACATAAAAAAGTCCCGAAACTAAAGTAGTTTCAGGACTTTTCTATAATTTAAAGATTAAACTATACGTTTAATAATTTACTTTCTTGTTCAAGTTTTAGAGTAACTGTTGTAATATCACAAACAGAGCTTGGTCCAAAGTATTGAATAGCACCAGGGAACAAGTATCTGTCGTTTAATGCCCAGTCTTCTCTGTTTTGTTCAAGTTTCTTGAACACAGGGCCGTCTAATTCAACCAATGCTTTTTTAATAACTGGTTTCATTTCACCATGACGACGTTCCATATTCATCATCATAGTAAGCGGAACACCACCTGCAATCCATTTAGAAGCAGGTTCATTCAAGTTTCTAACTGATGATAAGTAACCTGTTAAACCAAATGAAATTAATGCATAAGCATTATAACCTAATGAATAGCAATAATCTGCATCAAAGTTTGATGGGAATGCACATCTGCCTTCATAACCGAAGAAGTGAGCTTGAGCATTGAATTTACCAATGTAAGAACCTTCTGATTTTAATTCATCTAGTCTTGTAGCAATCATTTCGATTAATAATTTTTCTGTTTCAATTTTTGAAACTTGTACATTACCATGTGGGTCACGATCAGCTAACAACTGAGTTTTAATTAATGCTGGTAATGAGTTATAAACTTTTGCATTATTAGCATCTAATCTGTTTTCTACGATTTCAAATTTTTCACGAATTGTTGAAGCGTTTACAAAATCAGGGTCGTTTTCTAACTCAGCCATTATATCGTTTAAGTTAGCAATCATTGATTTCATTTCAGGAATGAATTCAATTAAACCTTCAGGAATAACTGCAATACCGAAGTTTTTACCCATATCTGCACGTTTTACAATGATATCAACCATATAATCAATTACAGAAGATAATGACATTGATTTTGTTTCAACTTCTTCTGAAATTAATGTGATATTTGGTTGAGTTTGTAAAGCAGCTTCTAAAGCAACGTGTGATGCACTTCTACCCATGATTTTGATAAAGTGCCAGTATTTCTTAGCAGAGTTAGCATCTCTTTCGATATTACCGATTAATTCTGCATAAGTTTTTGTTGCTGTATCAAAACCGAAAGAAATTTCGATTTGTTCGTTTTTCAAGTCGCCATCAATTGTTTTTGGACAACCAATAACTTGAATACCTGCATTGTGTTTTACAAACCATTCAGCTAAAAGTGCTGCGTTTGTGTTAGAGTCATCACCACCGATGATAACAACTGCAGAGATGTTTAGTTTTTTACAAACTGCTAATGATTTTTCAAATTGTTCTTCTGTTTCAAGTTTTGTTCTACCTGAACCAATAATATCGAAACCACCAGTATTTCTGTAATCATTGATAAATTCGTCTGTAAATTCTACATATTTACCATCAATAATACCTGAAGGACCACCTAAAAATCCGTATAATTTGCCTTCCGGATTTGATTGTTTTAGAGCATCATATAAACCTGCAATAACATTATGTCCACCAGGAGCTTGTCCACCTGATAGGATAACACCAACGTTTCTTGCTTCTAATGATTTTGATTCATTAGAAGTTGAGAAAGTCACAACAGGTGTTCCGTATGTATTTTGGAATAATTCTTTGATTTCAGCCTGATTTGCAACAGATTGAGTTGCAGAACCTTCAACACAGTTTAGAGAACTAATGCCGCCAGCTAAAGATGAAGGTAGTTTTGGCTGGTATTTTAGTCTTTCTTCTTGTAATGGTGATAAATTTTTCATTTTCGCCTTCCTTTTCTTATCAATTGTCAACAACTATTATATCTCAACAAGAATAATTTACTACTTTTAAATTATATCTATTATAAAAAAATATGTTACACTGATAATATGGCAGAAAAGTATGATTTAATATTTAGCTTAGGTACAACACCTATAACATCTGATATTCTTAAAGAAAACGAATTACAAATATTTGATTTTCCGTTTGATAAAATTTGTGGTGGTGACTTTTTTACCCGTATGAATCTTTTACTTTCTGGCTGTCAAAATTTTATGATACAAAAAGATATTGCAATTCTTAAAAATACTCCACGAGAAGGAATGGTGCAATATAAAGATATGAGAACAGGGTTTATTTATCCTTTTGATTATAATCCGGCATTACCTGTAGAAAATAATTTTCCTTCTGTCAAGCTAAGATATGATAAATATATCAAGAATTTACGCATTTGTATGAATAATGCTAAAAAAATTTTAATAGTATACATTGAAGACCCAACGATAAAGGAAGATGAAGAAACAAATTCAAGCTTAGTTATAGAAGCTTGTCAAAGGTTGAAAGCAAAATACCCTAAAAAAGATTTTCATCTTTTGTATGTTCGCAATGATGATGATGCTGAAAACATGAAAGTCATTCAACTTGGCAAAGATGCAGAAAAATTTGCATTCAATTTTTATCGGAAATTTTCCGAAATGTCATCATATTACATCGACAAGTCTTTGTTATCTACAGTATTTACTGATATCAAATTAAAAGTAAATTGGCGACTTAAAAAGATATTAATGTTGCAAAAATTACTCAATATGCTATCTAAAGCTTCTTAAGTTCTGAAATTTTAGGGTCTAATAATCTTCTACCAACTTGTTCAAAGTTTACAGAACATAATGTTCTATCCCCATAGTTGATTATCTTTTCAACAATACCACGTCCAAATTCGGAATGTTCAACCTTGTCACCTTGATTGACAACATCACTTTCTACAACATCTTCATCAGGAATTTCAGCTGAATATACAGGAACAATCGGAGTATGTCCTTCTTTTGTTTCAAGTGCTTTTGCCTTCTCTTTATGCTCAGGTAATGCTTCAGGTTTTTCTATCATTTCTTCTACAGGGTCAACTTTTTGAGCTTCTTCTTGAGCTTTTCTTTCAGCTTCTTCTTGTAAGATTTCATCAGTTATAGAAGTTTTTTTTTCTACTTCTTCAATTTCTTCTTCTTTAACCTCTTGAGGTGTTACAGATTGTTCTGGAAAATTACCTTGAGGTTCGCTTTGCGTTGATTCATCTGAGTCAACATCAACTCCTAAAGCTTCTATCATATCCAAATCTTCATCTGTCAAATCAGAATCTTCTTCAGGTTCGTCAGAATCAACAGAAGTATCGTCATTAGCTTTGAACAAATCGCTTGGGTTTAAGCTTGGCTTTTCTTCTTCTATTTCTGTTTGAGAAACTTCATCAATATTATCGTTTACTCCTTTTATGATTTCTGTACCTTTTGTTTGGGCAACAACATCAGCTATATCATCATCAGAAATGTTAATATCTGCTAATTGAGCTTTTAACTCAGCTTCATAATCAAATTCAGGAGTTGTATTTATTGGCTCAGATGGTGCTTCTTCTATATCTTCGATAGCTTCAACTTCTTCTTTGTTATCTGTTTCTTCTTTAACAACTTCGTCATCTTCTACAGTTTCTACTTCTTCAACATCTTCTGAAATTTCAACATTTTCCTTATCGGGTGTTGCGAGTTCATTTGTTTGGTTTTCCATTAAACTTGCAAATGACAAATTGTTATCTTCAACTTTTTGAGCAGAAGGTTGTTCAACAGGTTGTTCTTCTAAAACAGTTGTTTCTTGTTCCGGGTTATTCTCTGTTTCGTTAATATCTATTTCGTCAAATGATGGTACGACTTCTTCTATCAAAGGTTCTTTTGTAACTTTAGGAAAATCGGTCACTTCTTCCAATTTAACGATTAAAGGTGTGAATTTAGTAGATTTTCCATACAAAATGTATTCATCTTCTGCAAGCTTGTTTAAATAAATATTATAAGCCCCAAAATCAGCTTGTTGTTTAATAGGTGTGAACATAAACATATTTTTAGAACATTGTTTAAGTTCTGCTAAATGTTTGTATGAATAAGGGCAAGCTATTAACGGAAATACATTTTTACTGCCCAATACTGTATGTAATGTTTCAGTATTAGAATTATTATTGTTCAAAGACACAAACGCATAGAAGTTTGCGTTGATTGAATTCATACAATCATAAACATAGTTGATATATTCTCTTTGTAGAGAATCTGATAATTTTGAAACATCAATAATCAATGTGTCATCAGACTTTAATCTATCTGTCAAAACTTTGAATTCATTTTGATTTTGAGCAAAAATACCAAGTTTTTCAAATTGAGTAAGTCTATTCTTTAAGATAATCAACTGTAATTGTTGAGTGCGTTTAAATTCATATTCAATAACTGCATTAAAATCTTTGAACGGAATATATTCAACTGTTTTGATATAATCATTTAATTCTGAAAAAATATCTTGTATAAAAGCTTTGTTTTCAGGGGTTAAGTCATCAAATCCTCTATCAAAAATGTAATCTATTGAATTTTTGTCTAATGGAAGTTTAAAATCTTCCGTTGCTACAAGTTTATTACCTTTAATATCACCAACAACGTCAATGACTACAGTTTTTCTTGAGTTTTCTTCGTTTTGTTTAATAATATTTTCTAAAAGAAGTGAATATTGATAAGATTTTTCAGCACAAATAATAGGTTTATCCATAAGTAGGCGAGAAGATACAACCACTTCAGAATCTTTTTGTGCTAATTTACCCATAACTAAAGGTTCGGATTTATCTAACGAATTTAAAAAGAAATCGTCATCTAATAATTCAACTTCTGATTGGATAGAAGGTATAGAACCGTCATAAGCTTGAATACCACATTTATAATTGAATAGAATTCTTGCTATTGCAATTTTGCCTATTCTTGAAGCTTCTAGATGCAAAATTTGTGCAATATATGAATTGTATACATCTGAAATTTTTATAAATGATGATAGGGTAATATCTTCATTATAACTAAGTTTAACTAAATTATTCTTAATTTCTATAATATTCATCTTCTCAATAAACCTTTATAATATAAAATCAATTTACAAGTATTTTATCATAGTCTTATTTAATGGTAAATAGGGGAATTTAGTATTACTTTATATTTGGAGAAATTAAAACATATATAGGGTTATAGGTGAGTGCAATGTTATTTGGACAAAGTTTATGATATCCGTTTTCAAAATATTTTAAATCTGATTTTGTCCAATGTTTATTGTTTATTGCATTAACTCCTGTATATTTTAGATGTTTTAAGACATCTTTTGGAGTGTCAAAGTTAAGCATAATTTTATCTTCGAATATCTCTTGTGGGTGTAGTAATGAATTTAATTCTTGAACGGTCATATATTTTAAACCTTCGCCTGTTAATTTAGATATCTCTAACAAATTATCTGTCCCAAATGTTGAAAATAGTAATATCCCATTTTTGTTTAAACATTTTTTTAAACCTTCAATAAAAAGAGGTAAATCTTCTATCCATTGGAATACAGCATTAGAGATAATCAAATCGTACTTGTCTTGAAAATTGAAAGTTTCAATATCCGAATGATAAAAATTTATACTTGGTGAAATTTCTTTAATATACTTTTCGCAATCTTCTACAATATCAATAGCATCATAAGTTGTCGTATTGAAAATTTTTATTAGTTTTTCTGTTAAAAGTCCACTTCCACAACCTAATTCCAATATTTTTTTAGGCTGAAAATTAATCATTTCAACAAGTTTATCTGCCATTTTGTTTTGCACGACAGAGTTATCTTTGTATGTTTTTAAATTTCGGCTAAATCTTTTTTTAACAAGAGTTTTATCTATCATAAAATTTCTGACCACTTACTAAACTTAAAAAATGGACAATGACCACCTTCAATCTTATTTATAATGACAGGATTCTTCCAATAATTCAACTGATTTTTTGTTGGAATAATTTTATCGTTATCAGAAATAATAACTTTATCGAAAGAAATATATCTGCCTTCAACACCCATAAGGTTTTGTAGTTCTTCTTTTTGTGAGTCTAAACTTCTATTTGAAAATTTATTAATGGGCGGGATATTGTCAAACATTCGTTCCATAAATTTTTGACAACTGGATTGATTAAAACCTCTAACTGTTAATTTGTAAACTCTAGTAGGAATACCATATTCATCGTCAATAGGTTTTGGTGTTCCGTTTATCGCAATATATTTTTTTATGTTTCCAAATTCGTTATCAAATAAAGTTGAAATCATTACTCCCATTGACCAACCAATAATATATTTTTTTTTATATTTATCAAGGTTTGGGAAATCTATATCTAAATCCCTATAATCATAAAGAATTAGCAAGTCGTAATCTTCTTTATCAAGGTGAGAAACAATGATTTCGTCCATACCCCAACCATTGAAAAAGATTATTAATTTATTATTGTTGTTTTCATAAAATTTATATTTCATTTTTTATCACATCAAAAAGTCGTTTTACTTGTTCAAATTCCATATTAGCAGTAAGTGAAAGCCTTAAGCGAGATGTTCCAATAGGGACTGATGGTGGTCTTATTGGTAAAACAAAATACCCACATTCACAAAGCTTTTGTGCTATTTTTTCTGCTTTATCAGGGCTTTTCATTACGATTGGAATAATTTGAGTTTCGGATATTGTATCCAAACCTATTTCTATTAAATATTTATGTACTTGAATAATTAATTTAGATAATTTTTCTCGTTGTTGCTCTACAATATTTCTTTTTTCAGTCAGTAGCCAATTTGTCCACATAATGTTTACTGGTGGTATTGAAGTTGAAAAAATAAATGAACGAGCTTTGTTTATTAAATATTCAATTATATTTTTATTTGCAACTGCAAAAGCACCAAAAGATGCCAAAGCTTTTCCAAAAGTTGCAGTAATAATATCCACATCTTTATAATTAGACATGCCGGCACAGTTCTCATCAACGGCACCAAACGCATGGGCTTCATCTATCATTAGTAATGTATTATATTTCTTTTTTAATTCTACAAGTCTGTCAATATCAGCAATATCACCGTCCATACTGAATACGGATTCAGAGATAATAATAGCTCTGTTATATTTATCTCTGCGTTTTTTTAATAATTCTTCTAAGTTTTCGTAATCAAGATGCTTGTATCTATAAAATGTGCCTTCTGAAAGACGCATTCCGTCAATGATGCTGGCATGATTCAGTTTGTCACAGAATATCACATCACCTTTGCCTGCGAGAGTTGAAACAACACCAAGATTACATTGATATCCTGTATTAAAAATCAATGCAGCTTCTTTTTGAAACAAGTTTGCAATGGTTGTTTCTAAATCTTTATAAATTTGTGATGTGCCACTTAAAAGTCTTGCTGATGCAGAAGAAAAACAAAATTCAGGAGATTTGATAAATTCTGAACAAAATTCTTCTACCAACTCTTTGTTGGTGCTTAATCCTAAATAATCATTTGAAGAAAAATTAATAAGTTTTTTACCATTTACTATCGCACATTCACCTTGTTTCTGTTCTATAGGTGAAATATGTCTGAACATATTGTTTTCTTTTAATAATTTTAATTCTTCTTCTATATTTTGCATAAGATAATTTTACTACAAATTTAATTTTCAGTTAATTCGTAATCTCGGTTATTATATTAAATCTATTGATTGTCAGGAAACCAATTCACAAGAGAACGAATTTCTCCAAATTCAAGCTTATGACTTTTTGCTAATTTGCTATCAATAACAGAGGGTAAATCAAGGTTTTCTTTTATAGGCTCAATAGAGATTTCATTTCCATCAAAAACTTTGCTAAAATTCAAGTCTTCATTACTGCATTGAGGGATTTTTACTTGTTTTGTTTTTTTATCAATTAAATATGCTAAACCAAAAGTTCTACAAGTTATTCCACGATATTTGTATACGGCACATTTTTTATCAATTAAAAAAGGGCATTGGTAATAAAAATGCTCAGAATGTCTGTTGTTTTTGACATTGTCTAAGTTGTTTTTTATTTGTTTACGCAAATCAACAGGAAGTTTTTTAAACCCTTCCATAATGTACATCATTTCTAACTGTGAAAAAGGATAATCTCCGACTTCACAACAGCCTGCACAACCTTCTTTGCAACAGATGTATTCCTTTTGTTCCGTAAAATATTTTTTTAGTTTTTTGTCAAAATCTTTTAAAAATTTTTCATATCGTTTAAGCATAGTAAAATTATAATTTATAAAACTTTTTTTACAACGAGTTACTGCTTGTTTTTTTTTATATTTTATGTCAGAATGTAATCAACAATTGACAGAATGATTGTTGTGGAAGCTTTGTTTTATATTCTGTCAGTTTTGCGAGATTTTTTAAAACCCGAAAAGGATGAGTAACTCTATTCAATGAGTAAAGTTTTTCAATTTAATTACAAGACGATAAAAGATTTAGCTTCTGCCGGTAGTTGGCGTAGGGGTTATGAATATTACCAAAAAGATATGGTAATGAATGCTGAGCCTGTGAAAAATTTCTATAAGGCGAAAGTTAAAGGTAATTATCAAGATGCTTATACTACAGATTTAATTTTTAAGAAAAATACTGTTGAGGCAAGATGTAATTGTCCGCTAAAAGAAGAATGGTGTAAACATGCTGTAGCTATCGGTCTAAAAGCTATAGAAGACGGTGCTTATGAGAACTGGATGCTTGAGAAATATGGTGTTGAGCCATTTATCAAAAAGTGTAAAGAGTCTGTATGGAAATACAAAGGTATGTGGGAGGATTTCTCTAATACTGTAGGTTTCTGGGCTGATATGGATGATCCGTATGTAACTTATCACAACACATTTATTGAGTCTGAGTGGTGGGCACTGAAGAAGATCTGGGACAAAGG
>CAKUVB010000002.1 GCA_934693215.1 uncultured Candidatus Melainabacteria bacterium | reverse complement strand
GAGTTTTATTCAAACTATCCGATAGGGGCTGTTGTTGGTAAACTAAAAGACGGTATCGAAGTTTTGACAGGAAATGGTATCTTAAAACTTATTACGGTTAAACCTGAAGGTAAAGGTGAGATGAAAGCAAACGAATGGTTTAATGGAGTACAAGGAATAGAAAAATTATGATTATAAAAGGAATAAGAGGTGCAATTACTGTAGAAAACAATTCAGTAGAAGATATTAAATCTGCTACTCTTGAACTTTTGTCTGAAATTATTAAAAAAAATAATATTGAAAAAGAAAATATTTCACACGCAATATTTACACTTACTCCTGATTTGAATGCAGAATTTCCAGCAAAATTTGCAAGAATTGATTTTGGTTGGGATAATATTGCAATGATGTGCTTTCACGAACTAGATGTACCGAATTCTTTAAAAAAATGTCTTAGAATTCTTATTGTCGTAAACGCAAATGATGATTTCAAACCAAAATTTGTTTATTTAAAAGGTGCAGAAAAACTAAGAAAATAAATGCTTTTTAATTTAAAAATGTTAATCAAAACCTAATATATATTGCAATAATTCCAATAACTTTTTAGAACCTTTTTAATATAATCTTGTGTTTCAGGATAAGGTATTTTTTCAATAAAATCGTCCATATCAACATACTCAAGTTGTTTTTTCCAATTCATAACTGATGCCCAACCACCGTTGTATGCCATGATTGCAGAAATATCTTTGTTATTTAATGTACGTTTTATTTTTGTATAATACAGACAACCTAAATGGATATTAGAACTAGGAGAATACAAATTACTAGAAATACCATACCCTTTAGCAATCTCATTGGCTGTAGCAGGCATTAACTGCATAAGACCACCTGCACCAACAGGACTTGTCACTTTTGGATTAAAATGACTTTCTTCTTTGATTATAGAGAGAATTATTATTGGATTTTCTTCATCTGAATATTTTTTTATGTATTCATAGTAATGAATAGGATAAACTAATCTCCAACGAGTATCTTTAAAGTTTGGTTTAACCTCTAATTTATCCATAGCATCACGTGCTAAAAGTGCAGAATTAGTATAATTACCTTTTTCGTATTCTATCCAACTTTGAACAAATCCATCATTTTTATACAACTCCTGAACAAAATCATAATCACCTAATTTTGCCAATTTTACTGCCATATCAGCTTCTGATTTGTTATGAATAGGAAAAACAACAGGTTTATTAGTTATTGAATTTTTTGTAAACATTGTATGGTTTTTATTTAGTTTAGCATTAGCTCGCATGGCATAATAGCTATCAGGATACTTAGAAAGTACACCTTTGTAATAACTACGTGCCATATCGTTCATGCGTTGTTTTTCATAAACTTTTGCTATCCAATACATAACAGCTGGTGCAGAATTTGTATTTCCGAATTTTGCAAGATGAAGTTTTCCAAGTTTTATAGCTTCTTTATATTTTCTCTGATTTATTTTTGAATAAAAAGTTTTGTATAAAGCTTCTCCTGAAAATTGACCGTCAGGAAATCTAGTATAAAGTTGTTCATATATATATGGTGTTTGTGCTGATGGTGAATATTTTGCTAAAAGAAACATTAAATAATCAGCACCTTTTGCTTTTGGATTAACTGATAATAAATACTTTATCGTTGTTAATTTTGAATCTGACAAAGAAACAAAACAATCAATCACATCATAAATTTCATTTGCATCAACGAAACTTGAATAAATACTCAACCCTTTAATAGTTATTTTTTTCGCTTCTTCATATTTTCCTAATTTATAAAGAGTTTTAGCATATCCTGTCCAACTATCTTTAAGGCTTGTTTTTTGGTAATAAGCAAGAGCTTCGTTGTAGTTTTCGTTAGCAAGATATGAATTTGCAATAACCAAATTATCAGCGTTTGAAAATTTTATATTATTCTTTACAAGAGTATCTATCGCATATTTTGAGAATCTGCCGTTTGGCGACTGTTTTATATAATCTAACAACAATTCAGGCTTGTTTTCTAACATTCCTAAATAATATTCTGATGCGATTGAAACCTCTTTGTCTTTGAAATGTTTGTATATATGAACAAAATGTCTTTTTGCAGAATGATATTCTTGAGCTTCATATAACAATACTGCAAGATTATATTCACTTATGGCATAAAGAGGTGAATTCGGAAACCTTTTTAATAAAATATAATAATTTCTGATTGCTGTGTGTGTATCACCTAATGTTGTTGCACATCTTGCTTGACGAAATAATCCGGCTTGCTTTAGTGTAGAAAACTCTGATATCGCAGAAAAATTATAATAAGCATTTTGATAATCTTCTGCTTGATACATCGTGATTGCTTGTTTATATTTGTTCATATCCTGTGTTTCAGATAATTTTTTATTAACTGCAACGGCAGATATTAAACAAACAATAGCTAGTAATATAGTTAAATATATTTTGTTCTTTTTCATAAAATTTTATCTCAAATGCTATTTCTTGAAATATTATTACGATATTAAATCTTCTTCGGATTAATAATATATGAACTTATTTTAGCATAGAGTATGACAAAAAAGAAATTACATATAATTAAAAATTATATACTTTCACCTGAGATTTTTATTCTTGACAATTTAGCGAAGGAGAAAGAGGAGGTATTTCATCAGATGACAAACCCTTTAATTTCGTCAAGGCAGGGCCTAGCTTCACGCTTTCATCATGATTTAAATCAGGAAATCTAAAAGTAAACATTGATTGAGCTTTGATACAAGTTGCTCCACCTTTTTCTATGTATGAAAGTAGCGAATTTTCATAAACATTTTGAACAGATGAAACAAATCTGTTTCCTTTTTCATCTTTTATTGCACCTTGTACTGCATAAAACCCTGTACTCAACCCTTTGACGAAAAAATCTCCAACAGAAAGTGCTGCAGTTTTTGCAAGCTCAGTTTTATCAATTTCTATTTTGGGTGAAAATTTACCAACATATTTTCTATTTATAGAATACTGTTCTCGTTTCGGAGTTATGTAACCTGTAGGCATAAAAGAAAAAGTTGCATCACGTTTTAATCGCTTAGCAGGTATAACGTCAATCATAAACCCTGTAACAACAGAACCTTGTTCAATTACAACACCTTCATCAAGCTTCATTGTCTGCAATACTTGAACCTTTATTTCAGACGGTTTATCCGTAGAAAAATCTTTTAGAGCCATAACTTTCATATCTTCTGCAAATACAGAACTTGCAGTACATAAAGCTATCGCTAAAACAAAGAAAATCTTTTTCATAATCTTTCCTCAGAATTAATACATTCTAACAAGTTTTCTTACTTCAGCAAGAGTTTGTTGTGCAACTTTTCTAGCTTTAGCAGAACCTTCTTTGATAATATTATCAACTATTTCAGGGTTTTCTTCAAAATATCTTCTACGTTCACGTATTTCTTTCATTCTTTCGTTAATCTTGCAAGCAAGTTCTCGCTTACATTGAGCACAACCCCTAAGTCCTTTTTCGCATTCTTCTCTAACTGTTGCAACATCTTCTTCTGAACCAAATATTTTCCAATATTTGAACGCAACTTCGCATTCATCAGGGTGTCCTAAATCATCTTTTCTAATACGACTTCTGTCTGTTATTGCAGTCATAACTTTCTTTGCAGTAACTTCTTCGGAATCAGAAATTTTTATATCATTGTTAAATGATTTACCCATTTTGTTACCGTCTAGTCCACAAATTAAAGAACAGTTGTTTAATTTAGGTTGAGCCTCATTAAAGAAATCTGTTTTATAGATATTATTAAATCTTCTTGTAATATCTCTAGTAAGTTCAACGTGTGCAACTTGGTCAATACCTACAGGAACAAAATCCGCATTGAATAACATAATATCTGCTGACATCAAAACAGGATATCCCATTAAACCATAATTAATCTGTGTTCCCATACCTTCTTTTGTTTTAAGAATTTTTGCCATATCTTTCAAAGTAGGGTCACGTTCTACCCAGTTTTGTGGTGTAATCATACTTAGATAAATATGCAACTCAGCCGTTTCAGGAACTAGAGATTGCAAGTATATAGTTGATTTTTCAGGGTCGATACCACTGGCTAACCAATCCATAACAACATCTCGCACATCTTGTGCCAGGGTTTCTGTTTTATCGTATTTTGTCGTAAGAGCATGCCAGTCTGCGATTTGAAAATAGCATTCATACTCATCTTGAAGCTTAACCCAGTTATCAATAACACCCAAATAATGACCTAAGTGTAATTTCCCTGTTGGACGCATGCCTGACATAATTCTTTGTTTCATATTTAAACCTCTCTTGTATATGTTTATATTATACATAAACATAACTAATATGAAACTTATTGTTTAATAATATTCGTCATCTTCCTCGTTATCATCTTCTTGTTTTGAAAACGGATTTTCTCTCTTGAAAGGATTTTCTTTTTTGTTTCTTTCGTGTTCTTCGTTTAATGTTACCAAAAGTTCTTCTGTTTCATCAATCAATTCCTTGAAACGTTTTGTAGATTGACGTAACTTAGGAAGTTTTGAACTAATAATAGATGAAACATTAAGCATAGCAAGAGAACTTAATGCTGCGTTAAGCTGAGCACTTTTATCACTAAATTTTGCACCTTCTTTTGCAGAGTCCTTGTTTTTTTCTAACTTCATGTACTCTGCATCACTACCGGCTTTTTCTCCATTTGTCTTGGCTGCAGTCCCCGAAATATCACCACTTTTAAAATTTAAAGCGCCTGATATACCGTAAAACCCAGCGGCTCTATTATCTACCATTGAGTAATACCTCTACGTTTTGCTCAGTGATGTGTCCCTACCCAGTTTATTTAAGCAATATCCTTCTGTATGTATTTAAAACCCGTAAAAAATATTTTTTGCTAGTTACTTATCCGAAAATTTATATCAACTAACCAAAACCCTTATCAGGAGTAAATTCTAGCAGAAAAATGTTTTTTACATTTTGTAACAATGTGCTATTGTTTAATAAAATAGGTTGAACGGACATCAACCTATTTTTTATCATTTTATATTATAACTCTTTTTTAAATTTCTGCAATCAGTTTTTTGTTTTATTTTAAAGTAATTTTTAAGAGAATCCTAACATCACAAAAAACTCATACCATTGCAAAAAATCATCATTGCGAGGAACGAAGTAACATAGCAATCCATTGAAACATAATTGCGAAAAATCTTTGATATTGAAGTAATCCACAAAATAATCCATTTAGACACATTGAATTTATTAGTGTTTGTTGAAGAAACTGGATTACTTCGCTAACGCTCGTAATGACGTAAAAAATCGTCATTGCGAGTCACGAAGTGACGTGGCAATCCATAACACAATCCATATGTCATTCCGTAGACTAATTGTGATGTTTGTAAGTTAAATCCGTCATTGCGAAAAAATCTTTGATTTTGATGCAATCCAGTAACACAATCCACGTCATTTCGTCATATTGAGCGAAAGCGAAATATCTCTAACAAAGCTTGCATGAGATTCATCGGCAAGCCGAGCAGAGGGTGAAAATCGAAAATTCATAATCGGAAAAAGTATTTTTTCGATTTGAATTTGAGTGTACCCGTTTAATGCGAGGCGCAATAGGCAAGCCCTCTGAATGACGAATGGGTATTTTGGATTACTTCGGTCATTTCATTCCTTCGTAATGACGTAAAATCTGTCAATTCTGATTATTATAAAAACATCAAACTGACAGATTCCGTATCGAGTACGGAATGACTGAAACATATTAAGTCAAATCGGACTTTAAACGTAACATTTTTACGTGCGTAACACACCACTCAAAATGAACAGAATGGTTTGACGATGAGGACTTGTAGTTAAAAATAAAATGTATAACTTTAAGTCAAACCGGACTCTAGACGTAACATACCTACGTGCGTAGCACTTATTCTAATTCTTGACGTTCAACTTCTTCTGTTTTAGTAAATTCAACAATATCGCCTTCTTCAAGGTCATTGAATTTCACAAACGAAATACCACATTCGAACCCTTGAGCAACTTCTTTAACATCATCTTTAAATCGTTTAAGTTGATCAATAGAACCTTTGAACAATTCTTTACCATTACGTTTAACAATAGCGGTATTTGAACGTTGGATTTTACCTTCAGTCACATAACAACCGGCAATCTTGATTGTCTTACCAATAGTAAACACTTGACGAACTTCTGCTTTACCAACAGAAACAACTTTAACTTCAGGTGAAAGAAGTGAAATCATTGTTTGTTCGATATCTTCTAAGATTTGATAAATAATATCGTATTTCTTGATAACAACTCCTTCTCTTTCCGCAGCGGCAAGAGCGTTGCTATCCTCTTTTACTGTAAACCCAAGAATAATCGCACCTGATGCAGCAGCTAACATAACATCAGCTTCTGAAATCTCACCAACACCAACGTGAATAATTTTTGTTATTATTTCTTTAGATTCAAGTTGAGCAATTGCTTGAGCAACAGCTTCTGCAGAACCATGAGTATTAGCTTTTATAATAAGATTAAGTTGAGGGATATTATCATCACCAGCAACGGCTTCTTTTCTAATATGTGCAGGTAACATTGCATCAAGACGTTTATCACGTTCTTTTTCTTGTCTTTCAGCAATAATACGTTTCATTTCTTTATCATTTTTTACAACTTCAAAATATTCACCAGCTTGAGGCACTTCTGAAAGTCCTAAAATCTCAACAGGAGTTGAAGGTTCAGCTTTTTGAATTCTTTCGCCACTGTCAGATAACAAAGCTCTAATTCTACCACCAGCAGTACCAACAACAACACAGTTACCAGCTCTAAGAGTACCGTTTTGAACAAGTAATGTTGCAACAGGGCCTTTACCTTTATCAAGGTTTGCTTCAATAACTACACCTGAAGCCTCAGCTTTCGGATTAGCTTTCAAATCTTTGATATCAGCTAATAACCAAATATATTCAAGAAGTTCATCAATACCTGTACCTTGTAGAGCAGAAACTTTAACCGTAATAGTGTCACCACCCCAAGCTTCAGGAACAAGACCATGTTCTGTTAATTGTTGAAGAACTCTATCTGGGTCAGCACCCGGTTTATCAATTTTGTTTACGGCAACGATGATAGGAACTTCCGCTGCTCTTGCGTGGTTAATAGCTTCAATTGTTTGAGGCATGATACCATCATCAGCTGCAACAACAAGAATTGCGATATCAGTAGCCTTTGCACCTCTTGCTCTCATTTCTGTGAAAGCTTCGTGACCGGGAGTATCAATAAACACAATTTTCTTTTCTTTGTTGTGGTCTAAGTAAACTGTATAAGCACCGATAGACTGTGTAATACCACCAACTTCGGTAGCAGTAATTTTATGTTTTGATGCTCTGATACTGTCTAATAATGTTGTTTTACCATGGTCAACGTGACCCATGATACTAACAACCGGAGCACGTTTTTTAAGAAGTTTTTTATCAACTTCAGTAATACTTTTCTTGATTTCTTCTTTTTGCATTTCTTCTTCAATGTATGCATCAAGGTCTTCATCAAGAACTTCAAGATTATATTCTGCACAAACTTTTTTAATAACATCAACGTCGATAAGTTGGTTTACTGTTGCCATAATCCCTTGAAACATAAGGAACTTAACAATATCAGCAGGAGTTTTTTGGATTTTTTCAGCCAATTCGCTGATAGTCATAGCTTTGTTTACAACAATCGAAGTTACTTCCTTAACTTCTTCTTCTTTTTGAACTTTCTTTTTATGATGCTGTGCAGCAGCTTTTTCTAAAGAAATACGTTCTTGTTCTTCTTTTTTATCGTTAAAATCTTTTGTTTTCTTTTTATTATCAGCACCTTTTTTCTTGCTGAACCCTTTGTTTTCATAAATATCTTGAGGGATAATATGCCTTTCAATAGGTTTTTTAGGTCTTTCTAACCTATCTTTAACAAACGGTTTTTTCTCATCGTTCTTTTTATCAGTAATAGGTTTACCTTTTTTGTCAATCTCAACACGTTTGATAGGAGCTCTTTTTACAATTTCAAGACGACTCTTAGGTTGTTGAGGCTTAACCACTTCGACTTTTTTTACAGGAGTTGGAGCTTCTTTTTTAATAACAGGCTTTTCAACTTTTTCCGGTTCAGCAGGTCTTTCAGCTTTTCTAACCACTTGAACACCTGTTCTTTTAGGTGCTTCTGTCTTTTCTGGTTTTTCTTCTATTTGATGTTGTTCATCTTCTTTTTTGATTTTAGATTTTTTAACAACGAAAGCTTTAGGCTTTTTGCTAGGCACTTTAGAACCACCCGCAATAAAATCTTTTAACTTGCTAACTTGCATAGGATTAACAGTATTAGAGTGAGATTTAACAGTTATCGAAATTTGAGCAAATTTCTCAATTACTTCTTTACTTGTTAAACCAAGTTCTTTTGCAAGTTCACTAACTCTAATATTTTCCATCTAAGATTCCTTTCAGGTCTTTATTGGTTTTTAAGGCCTTATTTAATTTATTTTTTTTGAGCGATAGCTCTACACATTGATTATTATAACAAAGATATGCTGATCTACCAAATATTTTTGAATTTGGGTTAATTTCGATATCACCCGAGATATGATTTTTGGTTAATTTCATCATCTCAGACGCATCTTTAATCTCGCCACAACCAACACATTTTCTATATTTCAAGCCAAATCCCTTTCTTTCTAACCTGCAGATTCTGCAAGTTTTTCTAGTTTAAGCTTTTGGTCATATTCTGTAAGCAGATTAATCAATTCATCTAAATCCCCGTCAATCACAGTCCAAACATTAAGGTTATGATTAATACGGTGGTCAGTCAATCTGCCTTGAGGGAAGTTATACGTTCTGATACGTTCACTTCTATCTCCTGTACCGACTTGAGAACGTCTTAAGTCAGTAATTTCTTGATTTTGTTTTTGCAATTCCATATCATACAGTTTTGCTTTCAAAATTTCTAATGCACGTTCTTTGTTTTGCAATTGAGAACGTTCTTCTGTACAGAAAATCATAATTCCGGTTGGTTTGTGGAAAACTCTGGCAGCAGTTTCAACCTTGTTTACGTTTTGTCCACCGGCACCACCAGAACGAGCAGTTGTAATTTCAACATCATTCATATTAAGTTCAACTTCAACATCATCAATCTGAGGCATAACGGCAACGGTTGCAGTTGAAGTATGAACACGTCCTTGAGATTCTGTTTGCGGAACTCTTTGTACTCTATGAACACCTGATTCATATTTAAGCTTAGAATAAATACTATCACCTTTCATAGAAATAATAACTTCAGATACCCCGCCAGCCTCACAATCAGTTTTACTGAGAATTTGAGTTTGCCAACCTTGTTTATCAGCATATCTGATATACATTCTCATCAAATCTCCAGCGAAGATGTTTGCCTCATCACCACCAGCACCACCTCTGATTTCTAACATAATATCTTTGTCGTCCATAGGGTCACGAGGAAGAAGAAGAATTTTCATATCTTCTTCATACTTAACGATTTTAGCTTCGTTTTCTTCCATTTCAGCTTTAAGAAACTCTTTCATTTCAGGGTCAGATTCAGAATGAATCAATTCTTTAGCATCAGCAATAGCATCAGTTGCTTCTTTCCACTTGTAATACAAGTTAACTGTTTCTTCCATAGATTTGCGTTGTTTTGACAAATCTCTAAATTTGTTATAATCCTGAATAATCGCAGGATCAGAAAGTTTTTCGCCAAGTTCTTTATAATTTTTCTCTATCTGGAGAATTTTATCTAACATATCTTTCATAAATTTTTACCTCTAATTGTAATCATTATAACAAAAAATAAAACGAATAAAAGAAGAAAACATAAAGGGTTTTTGCAACATTTCTTTACAAAAGGTCAAAATATTCTAAAAAAAATACTTTATATATATACAAGTTACTGGGAAAAATCGAGGTGGAAAATGGTACTTTCATCTGGAGAAATTCTATCAATAGGTTCGGGTATTCAATCGCAAGTTGGCGGTACAACTGCAATACGCCATTCTGTGCAAAAACCAGAAGAAGAAAAAACAACCGAAATTCCAAAATGCAAAATTAAATATCATAAAATAAGAAAATATGAAAAATATATGGTCAAAGGTGAGATATCATCGGATTATATATCTGATACAAAAGTTCCAAAGACCAATATTGATAATTTGATGAAATTATCTTCTAAATACAAGCTTGTATCATTCAAAATCCCTGATGAAGCCAATGAATATTATGTAAAAAGTTGTTATATGATAGATTTCATTTCATCACCGGTCAGATACAAGGGCGAAGGAAGAAAAGCCGTCAAATCATTGGTTGAAAAATCAGTTTCAGATAAAGATACCGAAGGCAGAATCATTGTTGATGTAAAAATCACAGACGGTCAAACATCTTCTGCAGGTTTCTTTTACAAACTGGGTTTCCGCTTTTTAGATACTCAAAAAAATGAGATAATGAAAAACTGGGAACGTGGAGAAAACTCAATTATTTCACCTAGAATAGTTGGAATGATGTATCTCCCAAAAGAAGAAATCAATAGATTGTTAATGTATAAAATGCTCTTATAAAGGAAAATTATGTCAGTAAATATGCACCTTCCACCGCCAACAGTTACAGGTACGGCAATTCCATCGGACTTGCAGATAAAAAATAGTCCTTTGGATAACTATAGAGAACTTGTGACTACAAGACGTCAGGCACAAGATGGTTTGGACAAAGCAAATAAAAAATATAGATTCAAAGATAGACATTCAACTCCTACAGGGATAAAAATTTTAGGAGGTACAATTACTCTTGGTGGATTGATAGCTACGGGTATATATTTATTTAAAAAATTTAAAAAATAATAACTAAGAATTTTTCTTTGCTAAAAAATAGAGGAGAAAAATAATTTCTCCTCGGTTAATTAAGTGTTATATCGCTTCTTTATAAAGAATAATTTTCTAATACAAATTCTATATCTTTATCTCCACGTCCTGAGAGATTTACAAGAATTTTGTCATTAGGATTTTGTTGTGCAAGTTTGAGTGCATAAGCTACTGCGTGAGAACTTTCTAATGCAGGAATAATACCTTCTAACCTTGAAAGCTCATAAAACGCAGAAATAGCTTCTTTGTCATTGATTGTCACATAGTTTACACGTCCGGTATCATTTAGATAACAATGTTTTGGACCAATTCCCGGATAATCTAAGCCACTTGCAACAGAATATGCGTTTGCAGGATTACCGTTCTCATCTTGTAAGAGCAAGCATTTGAATCCATGTAATATACCTTCTTTTCCATAAGTTATACTTGCCGCATTCTCACCGATTTTTTCACCTTTTCCCATTGGCTCAACTCCGTAGATTTTTACATTTTCTTCATCTAAAAATCCGTTAAAAATACCGATTGCATTTGAGCCACCACCAACACAAGCGACAACATGGTTAGGCATATCTCCTGTCATCTCTAGGATTTGTTTGTGTGCTTCTTTACCTATTATTGTTTGGAAATGTTCAACAATCATTGGGAATGGGTGGGGGCCAACAACAGAACCTATTGCGTACAAGGCTGTTTCATATTCTTTTGAATACGCAATTAATGCCTCATCTACTGCTTCTTTTAGGGTCATTGTTCCACTTTTTACAGAAACAATATTTGCACCTAATATTTTCATTTTTTCTACGTTAGGTTTGGCTTTTTGGATATCAGTTTCTCCCATGTATATATCACATTCAAGCCCCAACAAAGCTGCTGCAGTTGCAGTAGCTACACCATGTTGTCCTGCTCCTGTTTCTGCAATAATTTTAGTTTTTCCCATTCTTTTAGCTAATAATGCTTCGCCTAAACAGTGATTAATTTTATGAGCACCGGTATGATTTAGGTCCTCTCTTTTTAGATATATTTCTGCACCGTATTTTTCTGATAGGTTTTTTGCAAAATATACAGGGCTTGGACGTCCAACATAGTATTTTAGAAGGTCGTTTAATTCTTGGTTGAAGATAACATCGTCTTTAAGCTTCATAAAATATTCAGTTATTTTTTGAAACTCAGCTTTTAGTCCTTCAGGTAAATATTGACCGCCATAATTTCCAAAAAATCCATCTTTTGTTGGTAATATATTGTTAATCATTGTTGTTTCCATAATTAGAATTCTCCATAAAATGTTTTGTTATAACCGAATTTTTATCCTTGAGAAGTTTAGAACCTCTTGTAACTTTGCAAAGACTAACTTTTAGTTCTTTTACTATGTCACGTTGAGTTCTACCTTCTGCCAACATAGACAGAATACGCCATCGTTTAGATAGTGCTGACATTTCGGCTTCCGAAAGCATTTCCTTCAAAAAAGCTTGAGCTTCTTCTTTAGAATTCAATTTAAGTATAAAATTTGTAATTTCTTCAATGTTACTATTCATAGAAACAAAATATTATAAACAAATGTTACTGTCAATAGTAACATGGTTAAATTGTTAAAAAATTTTTACAAGAATCTTTTAAAACACCATGAGTACTTGCATGGAAAAATTTTAGAGTTAGAATATAATAAGTCGAAAAATAAATTGTCCAAGTTTGGAATCTTGGATAGAAAGAAGGTAATCATGAAAAAAGGAATACATCCTGATTATAAAAAAACTGTTATCAAATGTGTTTGCGGTAACGAAATAGAAACAGCATCTGTTGCAGAAAACATCACAGTTGAAATTTGCAACAACTGCCACCCTTTCTATACAGGTCAACAAAAAATTCTTGACTCAGAAGGTAGAGTTGAAAGATTCAAAAAACGTTACGGACAAAAATAGTAACAGTTTAATGTTAAGATTTTACGGAAAAGAGATTGATAATATCAATCTCTTTTTTTTATGTAGAATAACAATTTGTCGAAAAAATGATTACAATTTTTTATGATATTAATAACAATTTTACATTCCACTATTCTCTATGATAAAATGAGTCAAGGAGTATGTGATTATTTTATAAAAGGGAGAGGTTATGACTCATAATAATAAACCAGAGGTCAGACTTATATCAAAGCCTGAAAATCTTTTGAGAACAATATATACAGCTTGTAGAACTTGTTATAGTGCAGATTCACCGTTAAACATTTTTGATTGTGATGCTGATGATGAAAAAATGTTGAAACTTATATCTCGAGTAGTGTCCTCTGGTCATTATTCAACTATTGAGCATATACAAGTTAGTTTTGCAATTTCGAATGTATCGAGAGCTTGTACCCACCAGCTTGTTAGACATCGTCACATGTCTTTTTCTCAAAAATCTCAAAGATATGTTAAAGAAAAGGGTCAATTTGATTACATTATTCCACCAACGATTGAACGTAATCCAGAGTTGAAACAAAAATTTGAAGCATTTATGCAAGATATCTCAAACAAATATCTTGAGTTTACAGAAGCTGGGATTCCTGCTGAAGATGCTCGTTTTGTACTTCCTAACGCAACTGCAAGTTCAATGGTTGCTTCATTAAATTTAAGAGAACTTATACATTTAGCAAACTTAAGATTATGCACAAGAGCACAGTATGAAATTAGACTTCTTGTTAAGGGTATGTGTGATGAACTTGTAAAACAAGAGCCTTGGTTAAAAGATTATTTAGTTCCAAAATGCGAGCGTTTAGGCTTTTGCGATGAGGACAAATGCTGTGGCAGAAAGTCTAAGAAAGAGGAAGTTTTAAATGGGGTTGCTAAATAAACAATACAGACCCTATATATTAATGGCAATAACAGGTTTGTTGTTTATAACTTGCTTATTTATATTCAAACCTGTTATAAAAATGGCTGAATTATATACTCTTTTTTCGAGAGTACAACCTAGCACACTTCAACCTATTCTTGATTTTGGTGCAGAACATTTTGTTTTGTCAAACTCTGTTCCGGCAATTCCGAACTTGGAGTTAACAAACTATCCATTGATTTTTGATATTGGATTTTGTGGAGTTGTTGTTTTGGGTATAACTCTTGTGTCAATTGTTATTCCGAATGTTTTTATAGATTTTTCGTTAGGATTAATCATGATATTTGGCTATTGCTTGTTTTGTATTACGACAAGCCGTTTTTCACATATTTGGATACCTATTGTGTGGCCTGTTTTGATTCAAACTTTTGTTTTATCTATTTTAACAACATCAAAAACTGCGATGAAACAAACAAAACTAATCAATAATGTTAAATTATTTGGATACGATATAAACCAATTTCCAAATTCAATACCTTTTATCAAAAACATTATTCAACAACCTAGAAAAATTGATGTTACACTATGTTGTTTCAAACTTCGTGTTGCACAGTTGTATTTAGATGATACTTCACCAAAAGAAATTGTTAGCACGATAAACGAAGTGTTCAAAATTGTTGTAGATGGTGTTTTGAAGTATGGTGGAATTATTGATAAAACGAGTAATAATACAATCGTTGCTTATTGGTTGGATAAAAAGAATGTAATCAACGCAATCAAAGCCGTAAACGAAATTAATAGTTTAGTAAAGTCTAATAATATAAAAATTTCTTGTGGTATGGATACAGAATATTCTATTTTTGGAATTTTGGGTTCAGAGAATTTTGCCAATTATACGGTGCTTGGGAATATTTCGGATATAGCAGCCAGACTGGAGAATGCTTGTATTTTCCATAGTACGAGATTTTTGATTTCAGAAAACACAATTAATTGTGTTCAGGATAAGGTTGTTGCTAAACGAAAAGGCAGTATAAGTATTCATAGCGAAAACCCTCAACTTAATTTTTATGAATTGGAGAGGTTTGTAGAAGATGATTAATTTTGATTACCTGACTCTTAGAGCGTTTGTTGAAGAAAATATAGATTTTCTTATAGATTCTAGATTACAAAAAATTCAACAACCGACAAGACGTGATTTTATACTTTCTTTTAGAAACCGTCAAGGTGGAAGAAAGATGTATGTTAATATTAATCCATCATTTTTCCATGTTTGTTTTTTGAATGACGAAACAATGAAAAGACGTGACATTACATTTCCTAAACAACCACCTATGTTTTGTATGTTGCTAAGAAAACATATTGAGAGTGCAAAAGTATTAGATGTGAGAGTTCCTTATTACGAACGTATATTGGAGATAGATTTCAAATCCTCGAATGAATTTGACGAGAATATTAATTTAACACTCGCAATCGAGATGATGGGTAAGTATTCAAATGTTATATTGTACAATTCAGATACGAAGATAATTTTGGGTTGTGCTCATAATGTTGGTTCAGAAAAAAGTAGAGAACGAGAGGTAGCAGGAACTCTGCCTTATGTTTATCCACCTGAACAAGAGTACAAAAAAGATATTTTGCGATATAATGGAGAGATTAATTATGAAACCCTAAATCAAGATTTTTTGGGAATTTCAAAAAGTTTTCAAGAACTTGTAAAAGATAAACCGCTTGAAAAAATAAAAGATTATGTAGAGGGTCAAAATATTTCTCCTGCGATAGACGGTGATAAGTTTTCTTTGTATTCAGAACTTTTATCCAATCCTGTTAGACAGGATACTGTTAATGAAATGATTGATGAATACTTTTCTAGAGAGCAAGAGAGAGTGATATTTAAACAGCTTTCGCAAAAATTACAAACTATAATAGGTGGGAAATATAAAAAGGTTTGTAATTCTTTGAAGAAAATTAGTTATCAAATCGCCAAAAAAGATAGAGGTGAAGAATATAAAAAATATGGCGATTTAATCCTCGCAAACCTTTATAACGGAAAAGATTTTTCTAAATCTATGGTTGTTCAAGATTGGGAAGAAAACAAAGAAATTGAGATACCACTAGATGAAACCAAGACATTGAAAGAAAACGCATCAAAGTATTATAAATTATTTGCAAAGTCAAAAGATTCTAGGGAAAAATTAGCGGAATTGGAATACGGCTTAAGGGTTGAGAAGGAGTATATAGAACAAATTAAGTATTCTATAGATAAGGCTGAGAATTTGAATGTATTAAAAGAGATTGATTCAGAAATATCTTTTAATACGACCCCTAACAAAAAAGAGCAGGATAGCACTGTTGAATCAATTGAGATAAACGGGTTTAGAGTGTATATTGGCAAAAATAATCGTCAAAATGATATGATTGTTTCAAAACTTTCAAGAGGAGAAGATTATTGGTTTCATACCCAAAACTGTGCAGGCTCACATATTTTGTTGAAGGTTTCAGATTCCAATGAACCTGATGAGAGAACGATTTATGAATGTTGTAAATTGGCAAAAAAATATTCAACGGCATCAGAATCAACAAAGGTAGGCGTTATTTATACAAAACGCAAAAACCTGAAAAAACCACCAAAATCTAATCTTGGATACGTTACTTATAAAAACGAAAAAGAAATTATAGTAGGAGATAAGTAATCACAATAATAATCGTATTGTGATTTTTATTTATTTTTAATCTTTTTCTTGTATTTAAAAATAGGAATGTTTAATAATTTAATAATTATTAATTTTTCTTCCCATTTTTTGTATTTTTTAATCTCAAAAACAAAAGGTATTCCTATTTTTTTGTACAAAATGCCATATTTTTTAATAACTAATACATCTTTTGGAATAGTATTATTTTTTAAACTTTTTAGTATTTTTTCTTCATAATCAATTGTTTTAAGAGTATAATTATACATTTTTTCAGTTTGTTTAATTGTATTTGAATTATGCCAACGATATGAAAACAAAATCTTATTTAGATATTTCATTTTATACTTTTTAGAAATTTGTAACATTAAATAAAAATCTTCCAAAGGTGCTTCAGGAGTGAATCTAATATTATCAAAGACTTGTTTTCTAATTAAATATCCATTTGGAATATAATTACCTTGATACAAACTTGAATAAGTACCAAAATCATCAGCAAGAAAATTTACGATTTTTCTAGTCTTTTGTAAATATTCTCCAAAAGTTTTATATGTTGCATTATTTTCATCATAAATAATATTTTGTTTATTATCCCAATAACAAACATTATTATCAGAATCTATTATTTCATTATCTCCTACACATAAAGCATATTGAGAATTTTGCGATAAAAATTCTACTTCAAACTTTATGGCATCAGGTTTAGCTAAATCATCAGATGCTATAAGATAAATATACTCTCCATGTGCCAAATCAATAAGTCGATTAAGAGTTTTACAAGTACCTTCATTTGCTTTTGTTTCAAAATGAATTCGAACGAATCTTTTTTCACATTCTTCTTTTAATTCTTGAATTTTTTGCCAAGTCTTATCTTTTGAACCATCATCAACTATAATAAGTTCTATATTTTGATATGTCTGACTAATTATTGATTTAATAGTATCTTGCACATATTTTTCATGATTATATGCTGGAATTATTACAGAGACCAAATTATTTTCCATTTCTACCCTTTACTCTCTTTCTTTTCCAATTAATAAATCGAATCTTATACCGAAGAAATATAATTTAAATCTAAAAATGGTAGATATATTAGGAATAAGATTTATTTTTATACCTTTTTTAATTTTTTGAATAGTAATTATTTTGGAATTTTGTAAATTACACATTTTAATATCATCTAAAAAAGCCCATTCAAAATTAGTTTTTGTAAAATCATATAAATTTTGATCTCTCGTATATTTACATAGTTCTAAATTCTCAAAATGAATACTTATTTCCTCAGTATTATTAAATGATAAAATTTTAATATTTATATTTTTGGTAGGATATAATTCTTTTAATTTATTATACAAATACTTAAAAGGTTCAATTTCTACTACATAATTCATTGCAAAAATAAATAAAATATTATTTGATTTTTCTATATGATTTAATAATCTATTAAATCTTCGATTCATTTTATTTTTAACGTTATAATATTCTATTAAATCACGACCTTTAAAATGATTTGCCCATACAATCCCTGTTATAATATCTTTATATTGTATTTTATCTTTATGGGCTGAATTTATTGATAATTCTTCCAAATTTTCTTTGAGTAATTGGTCTTTAAAATGCTTTGCGAAACTATCTGCTAATTTATACACAGTATCTGTATTATCAAAATATGTCCAATCAAAAGGCAAGGCAAATTTTCGCAATCCCCTAAATCTAAGATTATGTGCAACAGAACAATTTCCTCCTAGAGAGCAAACTAAATCATATTCTTTTTTACCACTCATTTACTACCTCAACAACTTTCTTAATTTCTTCATCAGTCATAACAGGAGAAATTGGCAGACTTATAATTGTATCGTGAATTTCTTCTGTTATAGGAAAACTCAAATTATTCCATTCTTTGTATGCACCTTGCTTGTGTGGTGGAGTCGGATAATGGATAATCGTTTGAATTCCGTTTTCTGACAAATATTTTTGGAACATATCTCTTTCTTTTGTTCTCACAACAAATACATGCCAGACGTGAGCAAGTTCTTTGTCAGACGGAATATTGGGCAAAACAATTTTAGGATTAGTTATATTTTCTCGATAATATTTTGAGATTTCTCTGCGTCTTTGATTATCTTGTTCCAAATATTTTAGTTTAACATTTAGAATAGCTGCTTGAATCTCATCAAGACGAGAATTTACACCCTTATATATGTGATGATATTTTCTATCAGAACCATAGTTTGCGATAGCTTTTATTTTTTCAAATAATACATCATCATTTGTTGTAATCGCACCACCATCACCCATACAACCTAAATTTTTCCCCGGATAGAAAGAGAATGCAGAAGCATCTCCAAGATTGCCGACTCTTTTAAATTTCGAGCCTATATTTACCTCTGCGCCATGAGCTTGAGCAGAATCTTCGATTATCTTTAAATTATATTTTTTCGCTAATTCCTCGATTTTATCCATTTGAACGGCTTGACCGTAAAGATGAACAATAAGGATTGCTTTTGTTTTTTCTGTTATTTTTTCTTCTATGAGTTCAGGGTCTATGTTGTATGTTTCAATAGAAGGTTCAACAAGAACGGGAGTGCAACCATTTTGAGATATAGCAAGAATTGAGGCGATGTATGTATTGGCTGGCACAATTATTTCATCACCAACACCTAACCCATAAGCCTTTATGATAAGATTAAGTGCATCAAGCCCATTTGCAACCCCAAGACAATGCTTTGCACCACAAAACTTTGCAAAGTTTGTAGTAAATTCTTCATTTTTTTTGCCTTGAAGATACCAACCCGAATCAAGTATTTCCTTTATTTCAGAATCAATTTCTCTGCGAAACCTGTTATTTATTTTTTCTAAGTCTAAAAATTTAATCATTTTGTATTTATTTCCTTTTTGTTAATTTTTGCCTCTATATTGATACCATATAAAATGGTCAAACATACGACGCCTTTTTGGAATATCTACAGTAATTCCATTTAAAACTAAAAATGTATCTAAACATTTATGGTATTCTTCATATTGCATTTTTTTACGAAAATTATTTATTTGATTACTTGTAATATTAGGATTATATTCAGGAAAATGCTCTTGAATTAATGAATCATATATAAAATAATCATCTCGATCATAAATAAGAGTATTATGATAACAACAATATTTTGTAGCAAAAGAAAACAAATTTATTTTACCAGTATTTGCAATTTCTTTTACTAATGTTAAATCACCATTTTTTACACGTGTATCAAAATCTTTAATATTTTGAATATGTTTTGCGATATCATATATAGATAGTTTACTTTTATATCTATTTAAATTTGTAGAATTAGTAGCATCAATTAAACATACTTTAAGAGCTATATTATTAATATCATTTGTTTGAGCAAAATCATTTTTTCTAAAAATATCTCTTATAAGTTCAAGCTCTTTTCCATAATTAGAACTTTCTTCAACCATCTTATGATAACTTCTAATATTTTCTATAGTTAATTCTTCCATCTATATTATCCTTTTCATTATCATTACAAACCTTTTTGACTTAAAATTTAATGATACTATTTATCTTTTCGGAATCGACCAATAGAAAAATTAAAACTTAATCCAAAAAGATATAGCTTTAACATAATTACTGAAAATAAAAATGGTAAAATAATTTTAAATAAGTTTGATTTAACATAAATTCTATTAGTTTATTCATGCATTCCAATAAATTATAAAATGGTGTAATTACAATAATTAATCGTTCATACATTGTATATATATTCCTTTGCTCTTATCGCAAATATTACTTTATTTTATAAAAAATTTCCATTATTCTTTTATAAATTTATAATTTATCATTTATTTCCATTATTTATATATTTTACATTATCTTCAATATCTTTAGTTACAATGGCACCAGCACCTACAAGTGCATTTTCTCCGATAGTTACTCCCGGAAGTATTGTCGCATTCGCACCAATACTTGCACCTTTTTTAATAACTACTGGTTCTAATTTAAAATCTTTATTTTTAGATTTAGGATATCTGTCATTACAAAATGTTGCGTTTGGACCAATAAAAACATCATCTTCAACTGTTATCCCATCATATAAATAAACACCATTTTTGACTGTCACATTGTTTCCTATAACAACATCATTTTCTATAAAACAATGAGAACAAATATTACAATTATCACCAACTTTTGCATTTGGTAACACTACACAATACTGCCAAATATTTGTATCTTTTCCTATATTTTTACTTTGAACATCTGACAATGCATGTATCATCAACTATTTACCTCTTTTAAAAACTCATCATAATCTTTGATATATTCTTTTTCATCATAGTGTGTGCTTGCCAAGACCATAAGCTTGCAACCATAAGAAAAATGTCGCATTTCTCTCCACATGCCGGCACCAATATACAACCCAACATCTGGTCTATTCAACCAAACTGTTTCTCTTGTCTTGCCATCATCAAGGACAAACTGACAAGCACCGTCCATTGCAACAATTATTTGCTCCAATTTCTTATGTGCGTGTTTTCCTCTCTCTTGGTCGGGCAAAGTATCAAAAATATAATAAACTCTTTTGATATCAAATGGCACATTCTGACCACCTTCTAACGAAACAAGTTTACCTCGCTCATCTCCAAAAACCTTCATATCTATGAGTTTATAGTTCAAAATAACTCCTTGTTTTATAACATGCTATGTTATATTTATATCTTTTTATACTATAACAAATATCATATTAAGACAACAAGAACTTTAAAAACGTTGAAAACAAGCCTAAAACAGAACTATTACTATATCCAAAACAAAATCAATATATGATATACAATATTAACTTTTATCATTTTCTTTTATATTATAAAATTTTATACTCATTAATTACCAAAACATTCTAAATAATATATTCACAAACCCCCAAAATTTTAATCAAAATCCGCACAAATACATCAAAATTTTAACAAAGTTCTTGTCACAATTTTTTACCACTGTGATATAATTTTTGTGACAATAGAAAGGAGAAGTTTTATGTGGGAAAAAGACATAGACATTAATCAAGTTCGTGAAATTAGAACAAGAACTCTTGTTTATTTTGGTTGTGGTGCAATCGAAAAAATCGAAGACATTGCACGTGACCTAAAATCTAAAGGTATTGATAAACTTATCGTTATGTCAGGTAGAAATGCGTACAAATCTACTGGTGCTTGGGATTATGTAGAAAAAGCCCTTAAAAACAACGGTATTGGTTATATCAACTATGATAAAGTAACACCTAACCCTACAACAAAAGCTATTGATGAAGCAACAGCTATGGCAAGAGAATTTGGGGCTAAAGCCGTTATAACTATCGGTGGTGGTTCTCCTACAGATGCTGGTAAATCTGTTGCTATCTTACTTAAAAATGATGGCAAAAATGCTTCTGATATTTATGAGTTCAAATTCACTCCTACAGAGGCTGCTCCAATTGTTGCAATTAACCTTACACATGGTACAGGTACAGAAACAAACAGATTTGCAGTTGCAACAATCCTAGAAAAAAATTACAAACCAGCAATTGCTTATGATTGCATTTATCCAACATACGCAATTGACGACCCTAAACTTATGGCAAAATTATCACCAAAACAAACAAGATTTGTTTCAATTGATGCAGTAAACCACGTAATCGAAGCTGCAACATCAACAGTTGCTTCTCCATATTCAATTTCACTTGCTCGTCAAGTTATTGACTTGGTTGCTGAATACTTGCCAAAAGCTATTGCCAATGGCGAAGACCTTGAAGCTAGATATTTCTTATGCTATGCAGCTATGATGGCTGGTGTTGCATTTGATAATGGCTTGTTACACTATACTCACGCACTTGAACACCCATTAAGTGCTTTAAAACCTGATTTCTCTCATGGTTTAGGATTAGCAATTCTACTTCCTGCAGTTATCAGAAACATTTATACAGCAAAATCTGAAACTCTTGCATATATTCTAGAGCCAATCGTTGCAGGTTTGAAAGCTGATGCATCTGATACAGAAAAAGCTGCATCTGGTGTTTACGAATGGTTAAAATCAGTTGATGTTCCGAACAAATTAACAGATGAAGGTTTCTCAGAAGCTGATGTTAAAACTCTAACAGATTTAGCATTTACTACACCTTCTCTTGACGGTCTTTTAGGTATCGCTCCTACAAAAGCGACAAAAGAAGCAGTAGAAACAATTTATAGAGAATCTTTATAAGTTTGTTCAAAAGAATATACTAAGAAATAGTGAGTAGAAAATCTGCTCACTATTTTTTATATTTGTTTAAAAAATAATTAATAGATTCATTTTTATTTAATTCATGACATGTTATCTGTCATCATTTCACTATCCCTCGTAATAACGTAAATTCGTCATTGCGAGTCACGAAGTGACGTGGCAATCCAGTAAATAATCAATCTAGGCATATTAAATTTATTTAGTGTTTGTTGAAGGAACTGGATTACTTCGGTCATTACATTCCCTCGTAATGACATAAAAACCAGTCATTGCATAGAATACGTCATTGCGAAAAATATTTGATTTTGAAGCAATCCAAAACAACCTTCATCATTCCGTCATATTGAGCAGTAGCGAAATATCTCCAACAAGGCTTACATGAGATTCTTCGCCTAAAGGCTCTGAATGACAGGAAAAAACAATTACATAACTCAATCATTAAAACAAATATCTTTTCGATATTTTTTGCCTTCAAACTCAATAAACTCAAGTTCTTCATACAATGCTTTTTTTGCTCGAGAAAGTGTTTTTGCAATAGTTGTAACAACCAAAGCACTATTACCTTGAGTTTCGTATTCCAAATACTCATTTCGTTTTGTATTAAGATGAGCAACCATCGTATTGTCTTGCAAGTCATCAAGACCTTCTATTACAGAATTCTTGCTTTTACCTGATGATAAAACCCCTGCAACTGCAAATTCATCTTTTGTATCAATATAGTTATAATCATCTGAAAAAGAGCCTATAACACAAGCTTCCATTAACTTATAAACATCTTGATTTATTAAAGATAAAATACATTGTGCATCGTGGTTTCTTAAAAATGTATTACATTCAAAAATAGAAATCTTGCCTTCAGAAGTAACAATTCCGTCAAAACCTATTATCCCAAGATAAGGATTACCCTGTTTTTCAAGAGAATCAATCAGAGGATAAGCTATATCACCAATAATATACGCAATTTGGTCATCAGTAAGCTTGATACAAGGAGAATAAGCCCCCATTCCAGAAGTTATTATTCCACCATTACCTTCTAGAGAAAATTTGTAATCAACGATTGAACCAATCGGCAAAATTTTGTATCCGTCAGTAATTGCATATAAAGAAAAGTTTGTTCCATGCACATATTCTTCAATAATTATTTTTTCTTCACCTGCAAAAAAACAATCTTCTATAAACGATTTCGCAATTGTTTCTGTTGGACAAACCATAACTCCGTTTGTTTTATGAGAATCAGTTTTGATAACAACAGGCATGCGAGAGTTTTTAACATAATCAATAGCAAGTGGTTTCTTTTCAAAAATTCCAAATCTTGGTGTTGGAATTTTTAGTTTATACATAAGCTTTTTGCCTACAGATTTACTTGTAGCGAATGATGATGCACTTGCTGTTGGTGCAAATATTTTTAAATTATTTATTTCAAACAATCTTGCAATATCTGATTTAATTGCTATTTCAGATGAACAAATCGTAAATGCAATATCATTTTCCAAAGCAAAATCTACAAGTTCTGCAACATTGTTTTCTCTAATATCTACAACAGTTGCGAATTCAGAAATTGCATCATTACCAGGGGCAACAAACACATTGAATTGTTCAACAAATAATTTTGCTAATGCGTATTCTTTAGCTGAATTTCCGATTATTAATAAGTTTTTCTTCATATCGGGATTATATCATACAAATATTCTTTCGTGAATACGTTATCAAAGATATAACTAAAAGATTTTGCAAGTTATATTTCTTCAGGAATACATATCACATTATCATTTAAAATAGATTGAACATCACTATAATTTCTATTGTTATAAACTAGTTGTTGATATTCTTGCACAATAGAAATAATATCTGATGTAGAAAGTCTGATTGTACGTCTGCCCCCGTTTATGTTTTCAATAATTCTTGCCATTATATACCTCAATTCTGTATATAATTATTTACGGCACAAAAACTTAAAACTTAAAAAAGCTCAACTCTTCTTATTAGAAATCTCTCTTTTAATATAAATAGCCACTTGAATTAAGATACGAAACCCATTAACTAAATTGTGCTAAAATCTGTTGGGCTTCATTATCCGATAAAAACTCACCTTTTTTAGGGTCAAATACACCTTGTTTACCGTCTTCGCCAAGTAAACAATACATTCCATTATTAAGTAATTTTATACCACCTGTACTCTTACCTGTTGCATCTTTTACATCAATACTATTAGATGATGCTTCAATGGTTTCTCCAGCATGTTTAATTGTTCTTGAGCCGCCAGGATTATCCGTAACTTCAGGTATTACATTACCATCTTTATCAAATGTTGTTAGTGGTTCTTCGTTTTGTGGAAGTGTAGTTGCACCATTAACATCTGCCGCAGTACCTTTTTGTTCTGATTTTCCAATATTTTTAAGACTATTTAAAAAATTATTAACTGCTGTCCAAAACTTTTGAACTGTACCAGCACCATCTTGTTCGTTAAGAACATTATTTCCATCTGTATTTAATCTATTAAAAATACTTTGAATTTCTTGTTCTTGAGAATTTGGAACATTCTGTAATTTCAGTCCAGTATTATTATTTATTCCATCGACATTGCCAATTCCTGACATATAAATTACTCCATTTATAGTTCGATACACATGGGATTACGGCTATTTTTTTAAAAACTTTAGGAATTTTAAACATAATGTTACAAAAATTTATATTAATTTGCTTTTTTGTTATCATATATTTGCAGACAGAAATGGAGAAAATTTATGAGCGGACATTCAAAGTGGTCAACAATCAAACATAAAAAAGCAAAAACAGATTCAGCAAGAGCAGCTGAATTCCAAAAATTTTCAAGAGAACTAATAGTTGCAGCAAAACTTGGTGGTCCTGACCCTGCAGGTAATTTCAGATTAAGAACTGCTATCGAAAAAGCAAAAGCTGCAGGACTTCCAAACGATAATATTAAACGAGCTATTGATAAAGGTGCTGGTAAAAACAACACAGATAATTATGAAGAATTAATATACGAAGGATACGCAGCTGGTGGTGTTGCAGTAGTCGTAGAGGCTATGACAGACAACAAAAACAGAACTGCAGGTGATGTAAGAAGTTTCTTCACAAAGTTCAATGGAAATCTTGGAGAAACAGGTTGCGTAGGTTGGATGTTCGACAGAAAAGGTTGTATTACATTCCCAAATACTGTTGATTATGACGCATTATTCGAAGCTGCTATCAATCTTGATGCAGAAGATATTGTTGAAGAAGATGATGTTTATAAAGTTATGACATCAGTTCCAAACTTGCAAACAATTACAGAAGGACTTGAAAAAGAAGGTTTCAAATCAGAAACTGCTGAGTTTGTAAGAATTCCACAAAATACTATAGAGGTGACTGATGAAAAAACAGCAACAAACGTATTAAGATTATTGAGCAGATTAGAAGAACATGATGATGTACAAAATGTTTATATGAACTGTGATATATCAGATGAGTTAATGGAAAAACTTGATTATTAATCAAGTAAATAAGAAAGAAGGCAATAATGATTAACGAAAAATTAGAAAAAGCTTTTAACGAACAAATCAATGCTGAATTATATTCAGAATACTTATATCTTTCAATGAAAGCATACTTTGAGCAAATCAACCTTAAAGGTTTTGTAAGCTGGATGGACGTTCAAGTTCAAGAAGAAAGAGCTCACGCATTTGGTATGTATGATTACGTTCACGAAAGAGGCGGTAAAGTTGTTTTGACATCAATAGATGCTCCAAAAACTGAATGGAATTCTCCATTAGAAGTTTTCGAAGATGTTCTTAAACACGAAGAATTAGTTACATCTAAAATCAATGCTCTTATGGACGTTGCAGAAGAAACAAGAGATAGAGCCGCTATGTCTTTCTTGGATTGGTACTTGAAGGAACAAGTAGAAGAAGAATCAAATGTTGGTAGTGTTCTTGCAACTCTTAAACTTATTAAAGATGATGCAAAAGCTTTGTTATTACTAGACAAAGACCTTGCTGCAAGAACTTTTGTAGCACCAGTAATTGGTTAAAATACTGAATAAACAAATTATAAACTCCTTGTATCTTTTGATACAGGGAGTTTTAATTATCTTAACTTGTCTATCAAAAGTCGTGTGGCAGATAATAAAGGGTCTATCGTTGTAGAAAATGGTGGTGCGTAAGTAATATCAGCACCTAAAAATTCTTCAACTGTTATGCCGTTTAGCAATCCGACAGATAGAGTGTTTATCCTTTTATCAGCATCTCCGCACCCTATTGCTTGTCCGCCTAAAAGTTTGTGTGTTCGTTTATCTGCAGTAAGTTTAATAGTTACATTTCGAACTTCCGGCATGTATCCCGCTTTATCACGTTTTGTCACAACAATTGAAACAGGGTCAAATCCTTCTTCTTCTGCGACTTTATGAGTCAGCCCAGTTGTAGAAATAGTAAGATTTAGATATCTTGTTACCGTTGACCCTAAAACCCCTTCAAAATCTTCTGTATATCCGGCTAGATTTACGGCAGCACAACGTCCTTCTTTATTAGCATTTGTTCCTAATGGCAACCAAACTTGGCGATGTGTTATAACATTTGTTTCTTCAATACAATCACCACAAGCATAAATATTTTCTATATTCGTTTCCATTCTACTATTTACTTTTATTGCACCAGTTTTTCCCAGTTTTATTCCAGCTTCTACAGCTATATCAACCGTAGGACGAATACCGGCACACATAATAACCATATCCGTTGCAAAATGTTCACCGTTTGCAGTTATTACTTCTTCTACTTTGTCTTTTCCTTCAAAGGATACAACCGTATCATTAGTCAAAAGTTTTGCATAATCATTACTTTCTCCATTAATATATTCAATAATTAATTCTGCAATATCAGAATCTAACATTGATAAAACATGAGAAGAAGCTTCAATTAAAGTTGTTTGGATATTATTTTTAACAAATGATTCTAACATTTCTATACCGATATATCCACCACCAACTATTGTTACGTGACGAGCATTTTGCATTGCTTCTTTTATTGCAATACCGTCCTCTAGTGTACGTACTTTATAAACATTTGGCATATTTACGTTTTTAATATCAGGAATATAAGGTTTTGCTCCAGTTGCAATTACGAGTTTGTCATACGCAACAGGAAATTCTACATCATTAGTTAAATCTTTTACCAAAATTTTTTGAGTTTTAGGAATAATTTTTATTACTCTATTTAGCAAATGTACATCAACATTTTGTTGAGCAAATTCCTCTGGAGTTCTCACAATAAGTTTTTTATAATCATTGAAATTTCCTTGAATATAATAAGGTAATCCACAAGAAGAATAAGATACGTGTGTATCTTCTGTATAAATATCAATTTTTGCATCAGGTAAAAGTCGTCTGGCTTTTGCAGCTGCTTTAGCTCCCGCAGCGACTCCACCAATTATAACTATATTCATATCACTATTATTTACTTTGCATAAAAATTAACAATAGCCGATGTGATGAATAAATATAACTAAATTTATGTGATTTTTAATTAAATTTTTGTTAGTTGCTGACTCTAATTTTTGCATCTTTTTCAAATTTGATAACAAATTTCGTACCAACAGGAAGATTTACTGAACCACCCTTGCAGAATATTGATACAACCGGTGATGAAACAGTGCTTATACAACCTAATGTAACACCATATATAAACGTAAACGGTGAAAGTATAACTGTAGTTTTATCTTTAGCTAAATTAGAAGAAAGTTTCTTCATCTTCTTATAAGTATTTCTTCCCCATTTACCTTTATTTACTGTATTTTTCCAATATGAATGTTTGCCTTTTATATCTTCAAAAAATATTCTTTTATCGTTAATCTTAGTAATTCTTGTATCAATATGTTGATACTGATTCGCAAGGATAATTGTAACTACTTCAATTGATACAAGTCCACCGTTGCCTGTAATCTGTGGGTTATGAGATTCTACAATTTTACCTACAAATTTTGTACCCTGAGGAATTGTATAATAAGGAGTCCTAACAGGTTTATCCGAAACAAAAACAATATTAGTTCCTGCTTTTTGTTTATCAGATATTGCATTTATATTAGATATCTCTATTTCTGTACCTTTTCTTAATGGAATACAAGTATAAGTTTGTTGAGTTGTTCTTGTTATGGCAGAACGAGATATGTTTTGTATAGGTTGTTTAACTGTTGTTTTATTTACTGTTTGAACAGGTTTTGCTTGTATAGGTTTTGCCTGAGTCGTTGTTTTAGGTAATGCCGGTAATTTAGGCATTAATTCAGACGATGTTTTTTGAGGTTGTTGAACTGATGTAGGTGTAACAGTTTTTGGAACAGGAGTAACTACAGGATTTGTATTTGGTCCTTGTTCAACTTTATAGTTTTTCCGAATAGCATCATCAACCGTATAATCCAAATCAATAGCAAATACAGGCATGAAAGTTATTGCCTGTATTATTGCTATTATTATTAATTTTTTAAAATTATTTTGTTGCCAAATATTCATTAATTGCTTTAGCCGCCTTTTTACCTGCACCCATAGCATTGATTGCGTTTGATGTTCCAACAGGAGCAACGTCACCACCAGCATATATTGTAGGGATTGAAGTTTGTCTTGTTTCTTCATCAACTGTGAAATATCCACGTCTATCTGTTTCAAAATCTATACCATCAGCAGCAGATGTCTTTTGAATAATAGGGTTAGGGCCTGTACCAAGAGCAACAATTACGGTATCAACATCAAATGTTTCAAACTTGCCTGTACCGATAGGTTTGCATCTTCCTGATTCATCTGGTTCACCAAGTTCCATTATTTCAAACTTCATACCACCAACATAACCTTCATTATCTAAAATTTCTGATGGTGCGTGAAGGAATTTGAATATAACACCTTCTTCTTTTGCGTGTCTAATTTCTTCAAGACGAGCAGGAAGTTCTTTTTCAGTACGTCTATATACGATATAAACTTCTTCAAAACCTACACGAACAGCGGTTCTTGCTGCGTCCATCGCTACGTTACCACCACCTATTACTGCAACTTTTTTACCAACTCTTAAAGGTGTTGGTGATTCTTCATCGTTTGCGTGCATTAAGTTTACACGAGTTAAGAATTCGTTTGCAGAGAATACACCGTTCAAGTTTTCACCTTTAATATTCATCATTTTTGGTAATCCGGCACCTGAGCAAATGAATATTGCATCAAATCCATCTTCTTCAAGTTGTTTAATAGTGATTGACTTACCAACAATAACATTTTTGTGGAACTCAACACCCATTTCTTTTAATGATGTAATTTCTCTATCCAAAACAACACGAGGAAGTCTGAATGGTGGAATACCATATCTTAATACACCACCAAATTGGTGAAGTGCTTCAAAAACAACAACTTCGTGTCCGGCTTTTCTTAAATCAGCTGCAGCAGTAATACCTGCACAACCTGAACCAATAACTGCAACTTTTTTGCCAGAAGGTTTAATTTCTGCTTTTGCAGGTCTTGTGTTGTCACCAACATATCTTTCTAAAGCACCGATAGCAACGGCTTCACCTTTGATACCAAGTACGCATTGACCTTCACATTGTCTTTCTTGAGGACAAACACGACCACATACTGAAGGTAACATACTTGTTTGACGAATAACTTCACCGGCTTTGTCAAGATTACCTTCTTTTAATTCATGTATAAATTGAGGAATTTGAATATTTACAGGGCAACCCTTTACGCATCTTGGATTTTTACAATTTAGACATCTTGAAGCTTCAGCAAGAGCTTGTTCTTTGGTAAAATTTTCTTCAACTGCATCAAAATTACTTCTACGTTGAATTTTATCTTGTTCTTTAGGTCTTTGACGTTCCATATTCAAATCTCTCCTTAATAAATTTATTCCCGCTAACTTAACCTTATACTACATCAAAATATAATAAATGTAAAAGAGGGATTTTTGAAAATCAAAAACCCCTCTTAAATTATTGAAAATTCCTTATTGACTATGCGTTAGGAATATCTTTTACACTCAAAGCGATTCTGTGTTCTTTTGGAGTGAATCTCTTAATAAGAACTTCAATTTCGTCACCTACTTTGAACATGTTGAATGGATTAACATTTTCGTTGCTCATTTCAGAAACTGGTAATAAAGCTTCAACTCCTGGGAAGATGTTGATGAAAGCACCGAAAGTAGTGATTTTGTTTACAGTACCTTTAACAACTTGACCTTCTTCAAATTGACCTTCAATTTGTTGCCAAGGATTTTCGCCCATTCTCTTTAAGCTTAAAGAAATTCTCTTTAATTCTGTATCAATTTTAATAATTTTAACTTCGATTTCGTCACCTAAAGTGATAACGTCAGAAGGGTGTTTAATTCTTTGCCAAGAAATTTCAGAAATAGGTAACAAACCATCAATACCGTTGATATCAACGAAAGCACCAAAATCAGTAATTCTTACAACAGTACCTTTAACTACTGAATCTTCTTCTAAAGAAGCTAATACGTTATCAACAACTTGATCTCTTTGTTCTGCAACTGCTTGACGTTGAGAAAGGATAAGTTTGTTTTTCTTAGGATCTGCTTCAAGAACTTTAACTTCGATTTTTTGGTCGATTAAACCTTCAAATGGAGTACCGGTTCTTAATTGAGATGAAGGGATAAAACCTTTCAAATCTGCAACGTCAACAAGAACACCACCCTTAACTGTAGAAACAACTTTTGCAAGGATTGTATCACCTTGAATTTTTGCATCGTTAAGTTGAGCCCAAGCTTGAGCAAATGCGATTCTTTTCAATGATAATAACATTGAATCTTCATCGTTTTCTTCTTTAAGAACGTAAAATTCTTTTACATCTCCGATTTCTAGTTCAGGTTCATCAGAAGACAATTCTTTGTTTGATAAGAAAGCTTCCATTTTAGCACCTTTTACACTTACTAAATAGCCATCAGATTCTTTTTTCATAACAGTACCTTCTACGATATCAGCTACCGCATAAGATTTAGAAAAAGATTCTTCTAGCAATGTTTCAAATTCGTCCATAGACTTTTCTAATGTTGCTGTCATATTATATTCCTCCTTTTATTTCATTTACAACTTTTTCAATTACAGATTGAGGAGTTGATGCACCTGCCGTAATAGCTATATCTTTGGCATTGTCTATCAAATCCTTATAATTTTCTAATTCACTATCATTTTCGATATGAATTGTTTTGCAATTATCTTTTAAAATCTCTGCAAGGTGTGTTGTATTGGCACTTTTTTTAGAGCCTACAACTATCATCAAATCACTTTCTTCTGCAAGAGATTTAGCCTCTTTTTGACGCATTGACGTACTAGAACAAATAGTATTAGCAATATGTAACTCTTTAGAAATTGGTATTAAATAATTAACAATTGCTCTTAGATTGTCAACACGTTGAGTTGTTTGAACAACAACTCCGATTTTTTTATGCTTTTTAATTTGTTCTCTATATTCTTCTAACTGTTCAGGCTGACTTGCAACTACAACATTTTGACTCCATAACTCAGCATTCGCCTTGATTGCAACAACTTCTGGGTGTTCAGATTTGCCAACAATTACAAGAAAATATCCATCTTTAGCAAGTTCGATAGCTTTTTGCTGAACTTTTTTAACGTCTAAACAAGTTAAATCAACAATTTCAAACCCTGCTTTTTTAATATCTTCAAAAACTTCCGGTGATGCACCATGACTTCTGATAACACAAATTCCGTCACCACGTTCAGGAAGTTTATCAAGAGTTTTAATCCCCATTTTATCAAGTTCTTCAATAACTTGTGTGTTATGGATTAATTCACCAAGTATACAAATATTTTTATCAGGGTTGTCTGCTTTTAATTTTTTAACAGTTTCAACTGCACGTTTTACTCCGTAACAAAACCCTGCAAATTTAGCTAATTTTATATTTCGGTTGTTCAAAAATTTGAATCTGCTTTCTAAAAGACTAGAGAAAATTTTTCTCAGTAATTGTATTAAAACCCAAACATACCCAGAAATCAAGCATGGGGATTTTTATAAGAATAAAAAATAAATTGTAAATTAATTCCCTAATTTTTTGATTTGGTGTAAAATTGTTCTATGAGAATAGAAGGGCTAGGGGTTGATATTCCCCAAAATATTGAGTTTAAAAAGATATCTACAGATACACGTACAATTGAACAGGGTGATTTTTATATCCCTTTAAAGGGTGCAAATTTTGATGGAGAAAAATTTATCCAACAAGCCGTAGATAAAGGTGCTATTGGATATTTAACAACAGGTGAAACAAATATTCCTAATGCTGTTGGAATAAAAGTTCCTGATACAAAAATCGCTTATCTAGAACTCGCACGTTTCAGACGTCAAAAAATTAATCCAAAAGTCGTTTTGATTACAGGAAGTTCTGGTAAAACGACTACGAAAGAACTTGTATATTCTGTTGTTTCTCAACAATACAAAACCTTTAAAACCCCTCTAAACCACAATAATGAAATCGGGTTCTGTCAAACAATATTTGAAATGCCTGACGATACAGAGGTGCTTATATTAGAAGCCGGCATGAGAGGGTTAGGTGAAATAGAACTTATTTCTAAATACGCACTTCCTGATATTACAATTATTTGTAATGTTGGAACGGCTCATATAGGACGTCTTGGCTCTCGAGAAAATATTGCAATAGCCAAATGCGAAGTTACAAAATATCAAAACCCTGACGGTGTGTTTATCGGACATAATGATGAGTTGATTAAACAACATCTTAATTTTGGTGGTAAAAAAATATTCTATTCAATAGACGATACAAAAGTTTTGTCACGCAAAATTGGGCATTCAGAATTTGAATACAAAAACCATAATTACAAATTAAATATTGAGGGCGATTATAATATCGAAAATTCTCTTTCAGCAATAAATACAGGTTTGATATTAGGTATTTCAGAAGAAAAAATTGCTCAAGGTTTAAATACTTACAAACCAATTGAAAAACGCTGGGAATCTGAAAAAGTTGGTAGATTTGATATCATAAACGATAGTTATAATGCTAATCCTGAATCTATGAAGGCTGCGTTAAAAACAATATTTGAACTATATCCCGACTCTGTTATCGTTCTAGGAGATATGGGTGAACTTGGAGAGAACGAAAAAATCTATCATAGAGAAGTTGGTAAATTTATTCAAGAAAATAAAACTTTGAATAATATTATTATTACTGTTGGAGAATTAGCAAGAGAGATTGATTCAACAAATAATTTCCAAACCAATATTCAAGTTGGACAGTATATAATAGAAAATATAAAAGATAGCAAGACTATTTTCTTTAAAGCTTCTCGTTCTATGAAGTTTGAAGAAATTATTAATTACATAAAGGAGAATATTAAATGATAATGACATCAGTGTCCTTTTTATTAGGACTCATTTTATGCCTACTGTTTGGAATCCCTTATATTGACTTTTTGAAAAAAAGAATGATTGGTCAATATATCAGAGAAGAAGCTCCGGAATCACATAACCAAAAAGCCGGAACTCCAACAACCGGTGGTGTATTTATTATCATAGCGGCACTTTTAGCATCAGTAACAACTCTTTTTATGGCTGAAAAATTTACTGATTCTGCATGGATTATATTAATTACATTTTTATTCTATGCTCTTGCAGGATTTCAAGATGATTTTCTAAAAATCAAAGGACACGAAAACAAAGGACTTTCTGCTCGTGGTAAATTCTTGCGTCAAATCATAATTGCTTTGTTGCCAATATTTTATGCAATCCAAATGTATGGTTCTTTTGGAACACAACTTTCTATAGGGAACTATGTAATAGATTTAGGCTGGTGGTATCCTATCCTTGCAGTTATTGCAATTACAGGAGCTTCAAATGCTTATAACCTTACTGACGGGTTAGACGGATTAGCTGCATCAACAGGTGTTCCTGCTTTTGTAGCTTGCTCTGCTATCGCACTTTTCTCACATTATGATTATATTGCTATTATTTCAGCTGCGATGGCTGGTGCTTTACTTGGATTCTTGAAATATAACAAACCTAAAGCACAAGTATTTATGGGTGATACAGGTTCTCTTGCCATTGGTGGCTTACTGGGTACTCTTGCTATAATGGGTAAGTTTGAACTTTATTTAATAATATTAGCCGGAGTTTTTGTTGTTGAATGTTTATCTGTAATGATACAGGTTACAAGTTTCAAATTAACAGGCAAAAGAGTTTTTAAAATGTCACCAATTCATCATCATTTTGAATTATGTGGATTTACAGAACGTCAAATCGTTAAAGGATTTGCAATAGCATCTTGTATATTTTCTGCTCTTGCAGTTCTTTTATTTGAATTATTCCACATAGGAGTTTTATAATGATTAATTGGCACGATAAAAAAGTTTTAATAATGGGATTTTCTATGAGTGGAAAATCTGCTGCAAAATATCTTGCTCGCCATGGTGCAGATGTTTTTATAACCGAAAATAGAGAACAAAAAGAAGAAGATTTAAAAGATATTCAAGAACTTGAAGGTTTGGGTATAAAAATCGAGTTTGGCGGTAATTCTGACGAATTTTTAAACGATTCTTATATGGCAATCGTCAGTCCTAGTGTCCCAAAAGAGTCTGAATTATACAAAAAAGTTCAAGAAAAAAATATACAAATAATTTCAGAAATCGAACTTGCGTACAAAGAAACAGGTCGTCCATTTATCGGAATAACCGGTACAAACGGCAAAACAACTGTTACAGCTCTTACTTCTCATATTCTCTCATCAGAATACAAAGCACCTGAATGTGGTAATATTGGAGTTCCTCCAACATCTTTATTAGATAATGATGTTGATTATTTTGTATGTGAACTAAGTTCTTTCCAAATGGAGCATACTAATGCGTTTAAGGCTCAAATTGCTTGTTGGACAAACTTTACACCTGACCATATAACATGGCATGGAACGTTAGAAAACTATTTTGATGCTAAGGCAAAACTGTTTAGGAATCCTACTGCATCAGCCTTTGCAGTTTTAAATGGTGCAGATGAAAAACTTTTAGAATTCTCAAAAACAGTTGGTGGAACAGTTTTTCTTTTTGACAAAGAAGTTGAAGACAATTGTTGTTATATCAAAGACGAATCTATTTTTTATAAAAGAAACGGCAAAGAAGAATTTATTATTAAACTTGCCGACTGCCCATTAATTGGACATCACAATTATCAAAATATAATGTGTTGTGTAATTATGGCAAAAATTATTGGCATATCAAACGAACATATTCAAGAAAGAATAAAAGATTTTGTTGTTCCCGAACACAGACTTGAAAAAGTAAGAGAGTATAACGGAATAACTTTTTATAACGATTCAAAAGCGACTAATCCTGAAGCATCTATTGTTGCGATTAATTCCTTTAATAATACAGATGTAACATTAATAGCGGGAGGTCGTGATAAACTTACAACTCTTGATGAGTTTTGCGAAAGCGTAAAACAACATATCAAAACAGTCATTTTGATTGGTGAGGCTACTGAAAGATTTGAAGAAGCATTGAAAAAATCAGGCTTTGATAATATATTAAAGGCAGACACTATGGAATCAGCTATAGATAAAGCTATTGAACTAAAACCTAATAATGTTCTTTTATCTCCGGCATGTGCAAGTTTTGATATGTTCAAGGGATATGAAGAAAGAGGAACGGTATTTAAAAATTATGTATTATCAAAGAAATAATAAAAGACGAGTTCAGACCGAAGGGAGTACAACTCAACAAAATATCATCATTACACCACCTGACAAAGCTTTGATGGTGGTAGTATTATTCCTAGTAGTTATTGGGGTAATGGTAATTTTTTCTGCAAGTGCTCCAAAATGTGTTGATATGGGAGTAAATCCTGCAAAATTTGCACTCCAACAGATTTTTGGTGTTATTGTCGGATATTTAGGTTTAAGATTTTTAAGTAATTATGATTATAGAAAACTTGTAAATGTTACTAATATGTATGCAACTATTGTTATCCTTTTACTTGTTGCAGTACATTTGTTTGGTGACATTGTAAATGGTGCTCAAAGATGGATTAGTCTTGGACCATTGAGCTTGCAACCATCAGAGTTTGCAAAACCAGCCGTTGTTATGCTTCTTGCAAAAGTTTTTCATAAAGATGCAAACATAACAGACCCTAACAAGTGGACAACTGCATTTTTCCCTATTCTAATTATGGTAGGATTGATTTTTGTTCAACCAAACTTGAGTATGGTTATTTTGTTAGGTATGACATCTGTTATTCTATATTTATGCTCTAGTGGTTCTATAAAACTTATCGGAATGATGGCAGCAACTGTTGTACCGGTATTGTTATTACATGGTTTGAAGGGATATCAATCTTCAAGAATAACAACTTGGTTACACCCGGAAAGTGACCCATTGGGTGCTGGTTATAACATTATTCAATCACTTGTTGCGTTTGCATCAGGAGGACTTTATGGTGTCGGATTTGGTGCATCAAAACAAAAATTAGCTTGGTTACCGGAAGCACATACTGACTTTATTTTTGCAGTTGTAGGCGAAGAATTAGGATTTGTTGGTTGTGTACTTGTTTTAATACTATTCTGGACATTGTTACAACGAGGATTTGTAATTGCCTCTCGTTGTCCTGATATGTATGGAAAATTATTGGCAGTAGGTTTAACTTTTTCAATCTGTTTTCAAGCATTTTTAAATATGTCTGTTGCAAGCTCATTCCTTCCTGCAACAGGTGTTCCTATGCCATTCATCAGTTACGGTGGTTCTTCCGTAATGGTTTCTTTATGGATGATTGGTATATTATTAAACATTTCTAAAAAAAGAGTAAAAAAAATAAGGGTACAACAAAATGTCGAATATTAATAGCAGAAAATATTTTATAACAGGAGGAGGAACAGGAGGACACATTTATCCGGCAATGGCAGTAGCAGACGTACTAGCCGAATTAGGTGATGATGTTGAAATCTTTTATGTAGGAAATCCCAACAATCTTGAATATTCTATTGTTCAACAAAAAGGATATAAATTTTTACCTGTTTATGTAAAAGGTATGCCTAGAAAAATAGGTTTTAGATTTATATGGTGGGCATTCAAACTAGGTATTGCCGTTATGCAATCCTTGTTTTATTTGTATAAATACAAGCCAAAAGCTATTTTTGGAACAGGTGGATATGTTTCAGCTCCTATTATGATAGCATCTATTTTGGAAGGAAAAACTCCGTTTATGATGCATGATTGTGATGCTCAACCAGGGCTTGTTACAAGAAAACTTGCACCTTACGCATCTGCAGTATCATTAGCTTTTGATAAAGCACAAGATTTTATTAAAAATAAAAATTGTCACGTAAATGGAAATCCCCTAAGACCACGTTTCAAAACTTTAAATAAGGGACTTGCAAGAGCCGGACTTACCCTTGATTATAAACGTCCTGTACTTCTTGTTATGGGTGGCTCACAAGGTGCAAAATCAATTGATGATGCGTTTGTTGAAATAATAAAAGAATTATCTACGGTTAATAATTTACAAATAATTTTCCAAACAGGAAAAAAGAATTATCAATCTGTAATGGAACGTCTTGAAAAGATTTATCCAAATAACCATAGAGATAAAAACTTAATTATCAGACCATATTTTGATGATATGGTTACAGTATTAAAAGCAGCAGATATTGTAATCTCTCGTGCAGGTTCTTTGAGTTTATCAGAAATTTTTGCATCTGATGTTGCACCTGTTTTAATACCATATCCACATGCTGCATCAGACCATCAAAGACGTAATGCTAAATTTGTAGAAGAAAAAGGTGCTTGCGTTTATTTAGAAGATTCCGAAACAAATCCAAATACGTTGTTAGCAATTGTTAATAATCTTTTAGAGGACGAGGAGCTTCAAACTCGTTTGAAAACAAATGCATCTAAACTTGCACAATTCGATGCACTGCAACATATTGTGCAACAATTTGTAGAGGTTGCAAAATAGTTTAAATATGCAAAACGGACAAATCATAAAAATACATTCAGATTTTTATTATGTTGTATCAAGCGAAAACCAGTTTGAACTAAAACTTCGTGATGTTTTGAAAAAACAACAAAAAAAAATCTGTGTTGGTGATTATGTCGAGTTTGAAAACGGGTATATTATCAAATCTTTGCCACGTAAAAATTTTATTCCTCGCCCAACAGTTGCAAATATTGACCAAATAGTTATTGTCTCAGCGATTGAAGAACCTCATTTGGATTTACATCAATTAGATAGATACATCGCTTTTGGTGAATATTGTGGAATTGATATAAAACTTTGTTTTAATAAAAACGATTTAAGTACAAACGAAGAAATTATAGATAAAGTTTTTTCTATCTATGAACCAATGGGGTACGATATTATTTTTACCTCTGCACTAGAAAAATTAGGAATAGAGGATTTTAAAGAAATAATGGAAGGCAAAACTTCCGTACTTTGTGGCTCATCAGGTGTTGGAAAATCTAGTCTTTTGAATGCTTTAAACCCTGATTTTCATTTAAGAACAAAAAATATAAGTGAAAAAACAGGACGAGGTACTCATACGACTCGCCATTGTGAGATTATGACAATCTCTGAAAACACACGTATTATAGATACACCCGGATTCAGTAATTTAAAGTTTGATTTTCTTTTACCTTGGGAAGTTGGAAAACTTTTTAGAGAAATGAAACCACATTTAGGTGGGTGCAAATTCCAAAACTGCTTACATATAAATGAAATTGACTGTGCTGTGAAAGAACATGTTTCAGAATCTAGATACGAAAGTTATGTTGAATTTGTTAAAGAGGCAAAAGAGTATAAAGAACGTATCAAATATGAAGGTAAGAAAAAAGAAACCTTTGAAAAACAAAACAATAATAAAACTGCAGTAAAAATAAGTGCACATAAACGTCAGGGTTCTAGACGAACATTGAAACAACAAATTAATATAGAAGAAGATGATGCGTAATTAATTTAAATTTAATAAAATAAAGGACATAAAAAATGGAAAAATTAATTGAAAAAATAAATACAGCATTAGATAAATACATGAAAATTGAATATCCGGAAGATATTTTCAAATCAATGAAATATACAACAACACTTCCGGGAAAACGTTTAAGACCTGTGATGTGTCTTGAGGCTTGTAGAATATTTGGTGGGAATATAGAAGATGCAATGCCAACAGCGTGTGCTATTGAGATGCTACACGCACAAAGTCTTATACATGACGATTTACCTTGTATGGATAATGATGATTTTAGACGTGGCAAACCTTCTAACCACAAAGTTTTTGGAGAAGCTATTGCAACATTAGCTGGAGATGCTTTATTATCTTATGGACCTCAGGTAATTATTGAAAACTCCAAAAATATTCCGGCAGAAAGAGTTTTGAAAGTTTTGAATGAATACATGAAAGCTGCTGGAGTTTATGGAATCATTGCAGGACAAGTTGCCGATATTGAGAACGAAAAAGCAAAAATTAAAGATGCAAAAACATTAGAATATATTCACACACACAAAACTGCAGATTTGTTCAGATTAGCTTTGAAAGCCGGTGCAATTATAGCTGGAGCTGATGAAAAAGCTCTTGATGAAATGAATGATTTTGCGAACAAATTTGGTTTAGCATTCCAAATATATGATGATATTTTAGATGAAATTTCTACTTTTGAAGAATTAGGCAAAACAGTAGGTAAAGACAAAGCTTCTGACAAACTTACTTATGTTTCTTTATACGGTTTAGAAGAAGCAGAGAAAAAACTTAACTCGCTTTTTGTAGAAGTTTATGATATAATCGACAAGTACAATTCTGAAGTATTCAGAAATATTGTTGATAATATGAAATCTAAAATCACAAAGTAGAGGGGTCTTAATGAGTATCGAAAATTGGGTTAATACAGGATACGAAGTTTTATTTATTAGTTTGACAGTGCCTGTCATTGCTCAAATTATAAAATTTTTACTTCATTTATTAATGGACAAAAAAGTTGATTTTAGACTGTTTACAACAACAGGAGGTATGCCAAGTGCACATTCAGCTTGTGTTGTTGGTTTATCGACTACAGTTGGATTATTGAGAGGTTTTGATTCTGTTGAATTTGCAATTGCAATGGGTCAAGCTCTTGTAGTTATGTACGATGCAGCCGGTCTTAGACGAGCAGCAGGACGTCAAGCAGCTTGTTTAAATAGAATATTAGATGATTTTTATAAACACGAAATCCAAGCAATTGGTGGTAAATTAAAAGAACTTTTAGGACATACTCCAATTCAAGTATTTTGGGGAGCAGTTTTAGGTGCAGTTTACGCATATTATATGCACCAATATTTATTAGCTCGTTTATAATAAACTAATAAGATAAACAAAAAAACTGTTTATATTGCTTGATTTTTGATAATAATTTTATATATTTGTCAAAAAAGATTAAATTTTTTATTTATTTGCCCAAAATAAAAGCTTTTATTTTTCTTTAATTTTTTGTAATAAAATGGCATGAAACCTTTTTTTCATGTACAATTGAGATATGATTAAACGATTAAAAAACAAAGTAATAGTTTCTTGTCAGGCGATGCCAAGTGAACCTCTTTATAAAGAAGAATGTATGGCAGCTATGATGAAATCTGTACTTAATGGTGGTGCTCAAGGTTTAAGAGTAGCAGGAGTAAGAGATGTTAAACTTGCAAAATCTCTTTCTGATGTCCCTGTAATTGGACTAACAAAACCGGAAGTTATACCTAAAAACTGGAAAGAAGTAGTTTATATAACACCAACACTTAAAGATGTTGTTGATTTAATTCAAGCTGGTGCAGATATTGTTGCGTTTGACGGCACACAACG
>CAKUVB010000001.1 GCA_934693215.1 uncultured Candidatus Melainabacteria bacterium | reverse complement strand
CTTTACATGTATATAAAAACATTCCAAAACCCGCAATTTCACATGCTTTTCAATTCTTTACAAAAGTTAATATTCGTTTTGGTAGTGTTGTTTTTATTATGTTATCCTTTAGAAATGAGTAAGTTTATTTTGAAAGAAATCAATAACGCAGATTATGTTAAAGAACTGGAAAATATAGGTTTTGATGTTAGTTATCGACATAAAGCGAAGGAAAAATTTGTTTATAAAAATTTAAAAATATATGGTTTAACTGTTCCGCAAGCGAATATCCTGAAGCAAATTGCATTAACACTAGGTTCTGATTGTGCAGTGCATAGAGAAGTTATTACAGGAAAAGTTGATACCTCAGATGTAATATTGGGTGGAAGTTTTTCACAACTAAGAAAAATTGCAGAAAAGCTAAAATTCCAACCTTTTTCACTCAAAGAACTGTCAAATGAAATCTTAGCTCAATTAGAAACCAAACATCACAAAACCAAACTTGTTGGGATTTTGAATATTACAAACAATTCATTTTCGGACGGTGGAGAGTATTTAGAGGTTGAAAAAGCACAAGCCCATTTTAATCAACTTGTACAAGATGGGGCAGATATTATAGATATTGGTGCAGAATCAACTAAGCTAAATGCTGAGCCGATATCACCTGAAATTCAACTCAAAAGGCTTTTGCCACTTGTTAATGACAAATCTATTATAAGCATTGATACTCGTAGTTCTATTGTTGCAGAAGAATGTTTGAAAAAAGGTGCAAAAATTATTAATGATGTTTCCGGGTTGAAATATGATTCTAATATGGCTGAAACTATTGCTAAGTATAATGCAACAGTTGTTATTCAACATTCCTTGTATCGTCAAAACAGAGGGAGTAATGTAGAGCCGTATGACAAACTAATTGATGAGGTTTATCTTGACCTTTATAAACAAACAGAATATGCCAAATCAATGGGGATTAATAATATTATCATTGATGTGGGGATAGGGTTTGACAAAACTTTAGAGGACAATTTTAGATTATTTAACCGTATAGATGAATTCAAATCTATGGGGTATCCTATAATGTTGGGAATTTCAAGAAAAAGTTTGTTACAGTTGGAAAACAATGAAGAAAAAGATATTTTCACCGTTGCCCTTAATACAATTGCGATAGAAAAAGAGATAGATTATTTGCGTGTACATAATGTAAATTTACATAGAAAACTAATTGACATATATTTAAAAGACCTTTTATAATGTGAATATTAGGAGTATTTATTTAGACTATCATAAACAGTTTGTAAATATATCTTTACAAACATAAATAAAAAAGGCAATTTCCTTGTTCAAAAAAACTTTATTAAAGTATAGAGAATTTTGAAAAGGAATAAAAATGAAAGAATCAGAATTAAACGCAATGATGTCAGTAGTAGCAGATCCAATTAATAATGTATATAAAATCGAATCACAAAAAGATATTGATGAAATTCAAAGAATGATTCGTATTTTTGAGATTGCAAAAGCTCAAAGAAACAAACACAAAATGTTATCTATTAAGAATTTAGCAACATTAAGAATTGTTTTGAGTAACAATTAATTGTTAGTAATACAAAAATTTTAAATATAAGCCTGTCATAATTGACAGGCTTTTTAGTTTATTATGTTCATTTAGTTGTTAACTAAATAAAGCTTCTATAAAATCAGAAGAATTAAACTCTTTTAAATCTTCCATTTTTTCGCCAACACCAATAAGTTTTACAGGTAAATTAAGTTCTTTAGCAATAGCCAATACAATTGCACCTTTTGCAGAACCGTCAAGTTTAGTTAAAGCAACGGAAGTTAATGCTACGGCATCTTTAAAAACTTTTGCTTGTTGCAATCCATTTTGACCGGTATTAGCATCAAGAACCAAGATACATTCCCTTAAACAATCGGCTGCATTTTTATCAATAACAGATTTTATTTTAGAAAGTTCTTCCATCAAATTAAATTTGTTTTGTAAACGTCCTGCCGTATCTACTAAAATGATATCATATTGTTCATTTTGAGCTTTTTGTATAGCCTCATAAACTACAGAGGCTGGGTCTGCTTTATCTCTGCGTACAATATCAGCTCCAGCACGTTTTGACCAAATATCAAGTTGTTCTTCTGCCGCAGCTCTGAATGTATCAGCCGCAGCAATCAAAACTTTTTTGCCTTCTTGCTTAAATTTGTATGCAAGTTTACCAATTAGAGTTGTTTTGCCAACACCGTTTACTCCTGCAATAAAATATATGTTCAAAGAGTTGTCAACAAAATTGAGTTTGTTAGAACCGGCAGAGTTTAATGTTGAAGTAAATTGTTCCTTTAAAAAGTTTTTAACCTCTGATGGTTTTATTTTGTCTTGTGAACGTAGTTTATCAACCAATTCTGTAGCATAGTCAACCCCTAAATCTGCACTGATTAATAAGTCCTCCATATCATCAAGTACAAATTCAGAAAATTCTTCTTCTTCACTTACTGTATCAACAACATTTCCAACAAGTGCTTGAGCCGTTTTTGATACAGTTTTTTTGAGATTTTCTATACTGTTAGAAAAGAATCCAAACATTATTTAAGTCCGTTTTCAACTACAACTTTTGCTAATACACCGTTTACAAAAGATGAACTATCTTCTGTTGAATATTTTTTAGCTAATTCAACAGCTTCATCAACAACAACCTTCATTGGAGCTCCTTTAGTATAAAGAAGTTCAATTATTGCGATACGTAAGATATCTTTGTCCATTTTAACTAATCTGCTGATATCCCAACCGGTAGTGTATTTTTGAATTTCGTTATCAACTTCTTCATAGTGAGCTTTAAAAGCTTCTGCAATCTGTATTACATATTCTTGAACATCAGATTGAGATTCAAGTGTTGTAAATTCAGCAATTTCTAAAGCAAGTAGAGTCTTTTCTACAACATCAAGAACTGTTTCAATATTGGTTGATAAATCTTGTGTTGTAGGAACAGGAACAGGTTTATCTTTCGCACCAATTGGTCTTGAAAGGTTTGATTCGTGTTCTGCTTCGTATGTGTCTATATAATCTTTTATATCAATCAAAGAACCAACAGAAAGTTTTAATTCTTCTGAAGCATTATTCGAAAGAATTCTAACAGATTTTAGCATGATATCTTCAAAATCTTTTGAAGAGTATGATGTGATTTTTTTATCAAATTGTGAAAATAATATTAGTGCTAATTCACGAGCCGCACGTCTTGCTTGCATATAATTTCTCCTAAAATAATTCTAATTTTTCCATAATACTAACATAAAAACGAATTAATAATAAGAGAAAATCAGAAAAATAAAATTTTTAGAGAAAAATTGGTAAAATATACAAAAAAGACGAAACATTGTTTCGTCTTTTTTCATAAAATTTAGTGTTTTTGTTGATACTAGTCTAACAATGCTTCAAGTAATTGGGCATTTTTGTTTGCATAACTAGATGTTCTTACTCTGTTTCTGTGAATGTAAGTTCTTAATGCTTCTCTGATAAGTTCTGAACGAGAACGATTTTCTGTGTCAGCAACATTGTCAATTTCGTCTAAAAACTTTTCAGGCATTGAAATAAGTACTCTTGCCATATTTATATTCTCCTTTTATCTAGTCGATATCATATACCCTGTATATACTTTATAAGTATATATTCATACAAAAATTGCTCTTTTACAATAGAAATTGCTAATATTGTTACAAAAGTACACGATATCAAACACTAACAATCTTTATATAAATTTGTGATACAAACATTATAACATTGATTTAAGACTTTGTATAGCCAATATGGGCTATGTTTGTATAATAATTATTTTTTATGAAAAATTTGGATTATTAAAATGTTAGTTATGTGAATATTTAACTGAAAATTACATAAAAAAAAGACCTTGTGTTATCAAGGTCTGTCCGTTTAAATAAGAAGAGAGAGCTTTATACTTTATTAAAGTATTTAAGAAACAAAAAATTGCCTTTTTTGATGCAAGTTTGTTACATTTATTTACAATAAATGGTTAAAATATAAAATATGAAATAGTGAAAAAGCAAGTAAAATAAGTGTTATGCTTATCCTCTGCTCATTTCTCCAAGCATGATAAATTCTTTTAGTGGCGATACTTGTTTTGCTAATTTATAAAAATCTTTGACGAGTAACATTTTAGTTTTTATCCATTGAAAATTACTTGCAACAAAGTATTCTTTTTGTTTTTCTGAGGTTTTTAGGTATCTTTTAGTTTTGACGTAGAGTTTGAAATGGCGTTTACGTTTAAGGATTTCACGAGTTGCGTAATACATCATTCCATCAAGGTCAATTTCATATCCGTCAGAATAATTAAAATCAATTACGTAATTTTCGTTATCGTCTGTAGAAACTAAGAAGTAACCAATTATTCTGCTTGAGGCAGAATCCTCAATTACATATCTGTATGAGGTTGAATACGTAAGACCATGACAAAAAGTTTCTGCAAATTCTTTAGCACTTCGCTCTAGTGTTGGCTTGAAGTAAGTGATTAGAGAATCGTTATATATTTCAGAAATTTCTTTTAGGTCAGAATCTTTTAATCTGCGATATTTGATTGTATTTGTTTTTTGGAAAGTTTTTCTTGTAACTTCCCAAATTTCTTCGGCAGAACATTGTCTGAATCCACAACCTGAAATAAATAGATTTAGTAAATCTGTATTTAGTTCGTTAATAATTGCATAGAATGTAGTTGCACCATTTGCCCCGTAGTGGGATATTATGAATTCAATTAGTTGCTTTGCGACATCATAGGCATTTTCTGAGAAAAATAATTGTGATATTGCAATTTTAGAATAGTTGCCAACAATAGGCGAAACGGTTATTGCTCCAAGAGATTCGTTATTTTCAGAGATTATGTATGATTCATCTAAAAACTTGTATCTTAATGGCAAAAGATTATGAATACAAGAGAACGGACCTATTGCTAAAAGCTTTAAGAACCAGTTATTCTTATTAGTATTTAGAAACGGAATTAAATTTTTGATTTTTGAATGGTTAAATAAATTTAATTTTTGAATCTTTGCCATACTTCTGATTATAGTATTTATGTGAAATTTGTTCAATGAGTTTTTTTTAAAAGTTGTTTGAAAATTATTTATAATAAAAAATAGACCGTTTGTTATAAACGGTCTATTTTATTAGCTTAAGCTATATATCTTTTAGTCAATAGCCTTTATATCTGCTACTTCTTCATCATCATCTTCAACAACTTCTACTTCTGCGTTTCTGATGGTGTTTTTGTCAGCATATAAAGATTTGCTCTTAACTTTTTTAACTTGTCTGTCTAGTTTATCAGCGATTAAATCTATACTAGCATACATAGATTCTGCAGATTCTTCAACATGAACAACATTGCCACTATTTAGTGTACATTTTACTTCCGCAACATGTTTGCCTGATGCTGCTGGGTTTTTGATAACGGATAAAATAACTTTAATACCCTGAATTTGATCATAATGGTTAACAACTTTGCCTAATTTTTCTTTTACATAAGCTTTGATAGCGTCTGTGATTTCGATGTTTTTACCATTTACGTGTATATGCATGTATGCCTCCAATAATGTGTACTTTTCCATTATACAACATACTTAACAATTTTTAAAGTGATTAATCTGTAATTATTTGTGGAATTTCAACATTAGGTGTACCTATAACCCTAACCAATTCCAATACTGATGCCTTCATTTGACATTTTTGAGATGTTCCTTTGAAAAAGTCGCTATAAAAACAACCTTCACAATTACAACCTCTTTTATAACATTCTAATGCTGTTGGTGTCCATCTTCTAACAGCAATAGCTCTCCCCATATCACGACTTCTAAACAACCTGTCCTCCAAGTATTTCCACCAATATATTTATGATAGTTCTAAAGAACCATTCTCCGTAGGCTTTCTTAACCTTTCTTTAATTATATGGGTTAAGCATGTTTTTACAAGCCGTTTGTAAATGTTTATTACAAAGAGTTTTAGAGGGTTTAAAACCTGTAATAGCTTGATTTGTTTATTCTGAAACCATGTCAATATCGCACCATGACATGATTGTAGAGTTTTAAATCATGCAATCATGCTCATGGCATGGGTTTTCATGATTTTGCTGTGTGTGAAGAAATGTAAAAAAGTTGGCATGTTGCTAAAATTTTTGTATCATTCGACAGTGGGACGGTAGAAATTGATGCAAGAAAACCTCGTTATAAAAACCATATTAAACAGAAAAAGTGTAAGACAATTTTCTGATAAACCGGTAGAAAAGGATAAGATATTAACCATACTTCGTGCCGGCATGTCAGCACCGTCAGCCCGCAATCGTCAGCCTTGGAAGTTTGTGGTAGTAGATGATAAAGATTTATTGAAAGCTATGGGTGCAGAGCTTCCGCACGCAAAAATGCTTTTGAATTCGCCTCTTGGAATTGTCGTTTGCGGAGATATTAGTAACAAAGAAGATATAACTGCCAATACATTTTGGGTACAAGACTGTTGTGCGGCAGTTGAAAATATTTTAATAGCAACAGAGGCTCTGGGTCTAGGTGCGGTTTGGACTGCGTGTTATCCAAAAGAAGATAGGGTTGAAATTCCTCAGAGAATATTGAATTTGCCGGAATGCATTGTTCCTCTATGTGTAATTCCTGTGGGGTATCCAAAATCGGATAATTCTCCTATTGAAAAATGGAATGAAGAAAATATTATTTATAATAAATATTCGCAATAAAAATGGTTATTGTTTACCTCTCAAATCTGAAGGTGGATTTTTTCCAAATCCTGAACGTGTTTTAATTGCACCCCAAGCTCTATACATTCCGTTTTCATAGGTGACGAGATAGTAACCACCTTCTGGGATATATTCAATCGTTGCGTTTTGGTAAACGTATTCTTCGGGTTCGGGAGTGATAGAATCTTCCGCATATTTTGCTTTCAAAACCTTTTGGATTTTTTCTTTTGTGCGTTGTTTTCTGGGTTTGTATTTGAAACGACCAGTTTTGTAAGACTGTTCTTGACGGTATTTTTCGACTTCTTCTTGACTTTCTGCCAATTTAAAAACAGGTATTACAGCCATAAGATTACCTGATTGTATAAATAGCAAGAATTCCTTGTCATCACTCAAGGCAAGTTCATATATTCCGGGTTTTAGATACTTGCCGTTGTAATCGCTAATATAATCAGCAAGTCTTAAAATAGGGTGTTTGCACTCAGAATACCCGTATCTATATAGTTCGCTCTGTCCCTCTAATAGACCGGACGGGTATCGTGGGTACAATTTAGTTTCATCTATAATACGAACATTCGGCGGTGTTGCACGTTCTACAAGAGGCATTATTTTATCTCCTTGAGAAGTTCTTTTATTGATGAGTCTATTTCTTTAAACGATTTACCTAATGCTCTTGATTTTCCAACAAAAACAATAGATTGGGTGTTTTTAAAATCAAAACCATCTTTAATAATCAATCTTACACTTTCTCGCATAAGACGTTTTAATCTGTTTCGTTTAACTGCTCGTTTGTGAGTTTTTTTGCTGACGACAAAACCAATTTTACAATGAGAATCGATTTTTTTTTGTCCCAAAAACATTATTATTCCGTTCTTATAAAAAGAATTTTGTATGCGGTATGTTGCATTAAAAGCGGACTTGTTTTTTAACCTATAATTCTTTTTTAACATATAAAATATTATACTCCAATTATCGAATCGGTAAAGATTTATTCGGTAAAATGTTCAGTATTTATAATTCTTAATTTTATCGCCCTCACAGCTAAAACAACTCTGGAGTGGATACCTGTTTTTTGATATATTGCAAGAATGTGAGCTTTTACAGTATGAGTTGTAATATAAAGTTTTTCTGCAATCTCAGGATTTGATAATCCTTGAGTAATAAACTTTAAAATTTCATATTCTCTATCTGTTAAATTCCAAATATTGTTCATATTATATATGATACTTTATTTTTTATAAAATCCTTTAACGTATTTACCAGTTTTTATGGTGATAGAAATTTATTTTAAAAAGGCAATTTTTATCTCTAAAAATACTTTATATATAATAAGAGGATTTTAATGACAGAATTTTACGATATAAATTTTCAACCGGTTTTGCAACAAGATGATACTTTGGGCAAACAAAAAACACTAAATAAAGGTGAAACACCATTGTTTAGTTATAAAGTGGATTTAAATAATAGTTTTTTCCCAAATATATCATTTGGTCAAACCAAAATTATTCCACCAAAAGTTGGGAAAATTGCAAAACCTTTTGGACAAAAAACAATGTCATTAATGTATAAAAAGCCTCATAAAACGAATTTATTGAATGTTGCACAAAACCATCTTGGAATTCAAGAAGTAACGCAAAATGAATATGATAAACTTTCTCCACAAGAAAAACGTAATACTCAAATGCATCTTATTGGGGATTATGGAAAATTAAATCATCAATGGTGTGCCCATACGGTTAGTCATTTGTCAGAAGAAGCCGGTATGAACATAGATGGACATAAAAAGTCTGTAAAAGAGTTTATTGATTGGGCAACGGATAAGAAAACATATAAACCGATAAAAGAACAAGAAATTACTCCAAAAAATTATAAACAAGAACGTGCATCAAGAGAAAAACAAATTAGACAACAAACAAAATCAATGCATGAAGGTGATTATATTATTTGGAAGTCATCTTATATGGTACAACTTTCTGGTGGTCAGTTAAAAAAATTTGATGCAAGTCATATTGGTATAATAGAGTCAGTTAATCCTGATGGTTCAATAACAGTTATTGAAGGAAATGCAAACGAAATAAAGAGTGACAAGGGCGAACGAGAAATTGTTAATGCCCCTTGGGAAGGCATTTATGGAAATCAAGAAGTTGGTGAATTTCAAGAACTCAATAGGAGAGATGGATTAATTAGAAAAGTTTATACTCCAAAAGAGCTTGCTAAGTTTGGTTATAGCGGGTTTATTGATAATAGTAAGATTGTTAAGTAATAAATAAACCGTTTGTCTTGAAAAATTTGTTAGTATGACAAGTTTTATTCATTTATCGTGATACGTAGATTCTTCTTGCACTACTTGAAAGTTTCCGAATTTTTATGTAGTATAGATATATAAATTTTATTTTATGCATAAATATAGGAGAATTAAATTAAATGTTCGAACGTTTTACAGAGAAAGCTATTAAAGTAATAATGCTTGCTCAAGAAGAGGCTAGGAGACTCGGACACAACTTTGTGGGAACTGAACAAGTTTTATTGGGTCTTATTGGCGAAGGTACAGGCGTTGCAGCAAAAACCCTAAAATCTATGGGAGTTAATCTAAAAGATGCTCGTGTAGAGGTTGAAAAAATCATCGGTAGAGGTTCAGGTTTTGTTGCTGTAGAAATTCCTTTTACCCCTAGAGCAAAGAGAGTTCTTGAATTATCTTGGGACGAAGCAAGACAGTTAGGACACAACTATATAGGCACAGAGCATTTGCTTTTGGGTCTTATAAGAGAAGGTGAAGGTGTTGCAGCAAGAGTTTTGGAAAATCTAGGTGTAGATTTAAACAAAATTAGAACAAATGTTGTAAAAATGCTTGGTGAATCAAAATCACAAACAGTTTCATCAGGTGGTGGTTCAGCACCTGCATCAAAGGTTAAAACTCCGTCATTAGATGAGTACGGTACAGATTTAACACTTGCAGCTGCAGAAATGCGTCTTGATCCGGTTGTTGGTCGTGAAAAAGAAATTGAACGTGTTATTCAGATTTTAGCACGTCGTACAAAAAATAATCCGGTATTATTGGGTGAACCGGGTGTTGGTAAAACTGCAGTAGCAGAAGGTTTGGCTACAAGAATAGTGAACGGTGAAGTTCCTGATATTTTAGAAGATAAAAAAGTTATCCAATTAGATATGGGTCTTTTGATTGCTGGTACAAAATACAGAGGTGAGTTTGAAGAACGTCTTAAAAAGATTATGGACGAAATCAGACAAGCTGGTAATGTTATTCTTGTAATCGATGAAATGCACACTCTAATCGGTGCTGGTGCAGCTGAAGGTGCTATTGATGCTGCAAACATTTTGAAACCGGCTTTATCAAGAGGTGAAATTCAAGTGATTGGTGCTACAACATTAGATGAATATAGAAAATACATCGAAAAAGATTCAGCATTAGAAAGAAGATTCCAATCAATTATTATTGAAGAACCTTCTATTGATGAAACAATAGAAATTATACGTGGTTTGAAATTCAAATACGAAGAACACCACGAATTAGTTATATCAGATGAGGCTGTTGTTGCGGCTACAAAGTTATCAGCGAAGTATGTAACAGACAGATTCCTTCCTGATAAAGCTATTGATGCTTTAGATGAGGCTAGTTCAAAAGTTAGGTTAAAAGTTTCATCACTTTGTCCTGAAGCTCGTGAACTTGATAAAAAGTTAAAAGAAATCGTTAAAGATAAAGAAGAAGCAATAAGAAATCAAGATTTTGAAAAAGCATCTTCTTTACGTGATGATGAAGCTGATATGAAGGACAAAATCAGAGAAGTAACCGAACAATGGAAAAAAGATAACGAAGCAAATAAACCTGTTGTAACGGCAGAAGATGTAGCAGAAGTTATCGCAACAATGACAGGTGTTCCTGTTACAAGATTGACAGAAGGTGAAAGCGAAAGATTGTTGAATCTTGAAAAAGTTCTTCATGAACGTGTAATCGGTCAAAATGATGCAATTGTTGCGGTATCAAAAGCAATCAGACGTGCAAGAGTTGGTTTGAAATCACCAAACAGACCTATCGGAAGCTTTATTTTCTCAGGTCCTACAGGTGTTGGTAAAACAGAACTTGCAAAAGCTTTAGCAGCAGCAATGTTTGGTTCTGAGGATAATATGATTCGTGTTGATATGTCAGAATTTATGGAAAAACATTCAACTGCAAAACTTATTGGTTCTCCTCCGGGATATGTTGGCTATGATGATGGTGGACAACTTTCTGAACTTGTTAGAAAGAAACCTTACTCAGTAATTCTTTTTGACGAAATCGAAAAAGCTCACCCTGATATCTTCAACATCATGTTACAAATCCTTGATGATGGACGTTTGACAGATGCTAAAGGTCGTCATATCAACTTTAAGAATACAGTTATAATTATGACATCAAATGTTGGTGCAAGTATGATTACAACTCAAGGAAAACTTGGTTTCTCTACCGCAGAAAACGAAAAGAAAGATAAGTACGAAAAACTTAAAGATACAGTTAATGAGGAATTGAAAAAGGCATTTAGACCTGAATTCCTTAACCGTATTGATGATATTATCGTATTTGCTCACTTGTCTAAGGAAGAAATCAGAGAAATCGTTGATTTGATGATGAAAGACTTGTTCAAGAGATTGTCTGAACGTGAATTGACAATGGAAGTAACTGATGAAGTTAAAGATTTCTTAGCAAAAGACGGTTATTCAGAAGCTTATGGTGCAAGACCTCTAAGACGTCTTATCCAAAGAAAGATTGAAGACGAACTTGCAGAAGAAATTCTTACTAATGCTTATGAGCCTGGTGATACAATCCTTTTGAAATTAAAAGATGACAAGATTGTATTTGAGAAAAAATCAGGTGAAAAGCAAGCAGAAGAACAAGCTGAAGAACAACCAAAGGCAGAAGTTCAAGAATAATAATTGAATTTTTATAATACTAAAAACCTGTAGTAAATATTTGATTTGCTACAGGTTTTTTAATGAGGGATTTTTGTTTTGATTTTTATAAAAATATGAATTAGAAAAAAATCTTTTTTTTATATATACTAAAAAAGGAATAGAGGGAGTATGATATGACAGTATTAAAAATTCAAAGATTAGAACATAATAAAATTTTACCTGAATATAAAACAGAAGGTGCTGCAGGAATGGATTTGTGTGCGGCAATAGAAGAGCCTATTGTTTTAAAACCTTTAGAGAGAACACTTGTTCCAACAGGTTTAAAAATTGAGTTAGAGCATGGTTACGAAGCACAAGTAAGACCACGTTCCGGTTTATCAATCAAGCATGGTATCACATTGATTAACTGTGTAGGTACGATTGATGAAGATTATAGGGGTGAAGTTTGCGTTCCGATAGTTAATATTTCTAACGAAACTTATGCAATCCAACCTCAAGAAAGAATTGCTCAAATGGTAATTGCAAGAGCTGAACAAGCGAAAATCGAAGTTGTAACAGAATTAACTGACACTGTTAGAGGTGAAGGTGGGTTTGGTTCTACAGGCAAATAATTTTGGTATAAAATAAAAAATAATATAATAAATCTCCTTGCGTAGTACAGATGTTGAATTGATAAAATTGTCAATCTTTTTTAAATTCTTACCGAAAGGAGATTTTTTATGAGTAAGTGTTTAAAAAGATTAAAATGTAAAAGGCGATTTTTTGTAAATTATTTTGTTGTCAGTTTAGTTTTAATGTTACTGGCATGTTTGATGGTTATGTTATTCAAGCATAATATTTATGCGATGATATCGCATTGTTATAGTTTAACTTACCACGAATTTATACATCACGTATTCGGGTTTATGTCTTTGTGGAAGGCATTTATTGTACAGTTTGCCCTAGCACCGGCTATAGCTTTTTGGTGGCTTGAAAAACATAAAGAATATCAACACGATGATGATGAATATAATATGCGTAGAATGTAAAATATAAAAGGTGGGATATCTTAAAGGGTATCCCATTTTAGTATTATTTAGCCTTCAATAGTTACATTAAACTTGTCATAATCTATTTTTACAGAGGGTTGTTTATCTTTGTTTAATTTGGCTCTTAGAGTTAGCCAATCTTTAATAATTGAATTTGTTGTATAGTTTTTTTCTATTGTGGTTGATGTCATATTTGGGGTTACCTTTCTACTCCGATTTTAAATATTCTGAAAAATGAAAATTGCTATATTTTTAAAATTTCGTTACAGTTATTTACCAAAAATAAAAATTATTAAATCGGCAGTTGAGTACATCAATTAGAGGATTTTTCTTCCTACTTGGGCTATATTCAGCTTTACAAACTTGTTGAAGAATAGTTTTGATGTTACGATTGTTCATATTACTAGGGGACAAAAGAGGTATATTATGAATATTTTATTTGTGATTGATAAGATTGAATTAAAGTATTTTGAGTTTAATAATCTTGTTACAAATTTTTGGCTTATAAAAGAGTTCTTAGAAAGAGGGAACAATGTTTGCATAACAACCATAAATAATTTGTATCTTGAAAACTCAAGTGCTTATGCAAGAACTTACAAATCATATATAGAAGATGAAAATATTTTTTATCAAAAAGAAATATTGAATTTCAAAGTAGAAGACTTTGACCTCGTAATGTTCCGTCCAGACCCACCTGTAGATGTGGATTATTTGAGTGCAACATACGTTTTGGATTTTGTAAAAAATACAAAAATTATTAATGACCCACGTGCTATTAGGAATTTTAACGAAAAAATACATACTGTGTTGTTTTCAGACCTTATGCCTAAATACATTGTGTCAGCAAGTCGTTCTCGTATAGAAGATTTTTTGAACGAATGTGGCGAAATTGTTTTGAAACCACTTAATCAATGTTTTGGTTCAGGGGTTATGTATTTGCATATAGGTGACCCTAACACTCGTTCTATTATTAATAGTGTTACTAATAACGAAAACTCTCTTGTTATGGTTCAGAAATATATTCCTGATATCAAATTTGGAGATAAACGTGTTTTGACATTGGGAGATAATGTTTTGTCAGAATGTGTACTAAAACTTCCTACGAATGATGATTTCAAATTTAATACACATAATGATAATTACATTAGAAAATCAAAACTAACATTTTCAGAAGAACAAAACTTTAAACGTGTAGCTCAAGAGCTTAATAAAATGGGTATTCCAATGGCCGGGTTAGATGTTGTAAATGAACAGATTATAGAGATAAATGTAACAAGCCCTTGTTATTTTATTAAAGAAATTAATCAACATTTTGGGGTTAATCTAGAAAAAACAATTTGTGATTATATCCAAAGTGAAAGTCTTTATTTTGTAAAAAACAGACCTCTTATTGAGGGTTCATCTCAGGTGGAAGTGAATAGTCAAATAGTTGTACCGGCAGATTCATTGTATCCATATAAAACAGAAACTTTCTAAATCTGATAAAGTTTGTATTTTATGAGTTTTTTGGTATCTTCAATTGTTAAAAAAAAATAAACTTTCCTTGTATATGTTACTTGATAATCTATAATTAAGAATGTACGATACTGTAAGGGAGTTTAGGTTATGGCAAATCCTTTTAATAAAGATGAACAAGAAAAAACAGAGGTTAATCCGGAAGCTGAAGTAGTTGTTGATGAAAAAGCTCCTGCAGAACAAACTGTCGAAAAAACTGAAGAAATAGATAAAGATTCAAAGTCAGAAATAGATGCACAAATTGATAAGTTGCAACAAGAATATGATACTTTGAATAATCAATATATAAGACTTGCTGCAGATTTTGATAACTATAGAAAAAGACAAGCGCAAGAACGTGAAAGTCTTTTGAAATATGGTGCAGAAGACACATTGAAAAAATTGGTGGAAGTTTTAGATAACTTTGATAGAGGAGAAAAGGCTATTAAAGATATTGAAGATTGTGAAAAAGTAAAAGAAAGTTTTGCTCTTGTACATAAACAATTAAAAGATGCGTTACAAAAAGTAGGTATGGAAACAATAGAGTGCGAAGGAGAAGAATTTGACCCTAATTTCCATGAAGCTGTTATGCAAACACCTACTAGCGAACAACCGGAACATACAATAATTGCAGTATTGCAAAAGGGATATAAACTAGGTGACAGAGTGCTAAGACCGGCACTTGTTAATGTTGCAACAGCTGAATAGATATAATAAATAGCAAAGAGAAAAAGATGACGGATTATTATGAAATACTGGGCGTATCAAAAGATGCAACCAAAGACGAAATAAAAAGTGCCTTTAGAAAAATGGCAAGAAAATATCACCCAGATGTAAACAAAGCACCAGATGCTGAGGCTAAGTTTAAAGAATTGGGTAAGGCTTATGAAACCTTAATGGACGATAATAAACGTGCTACTTATGATAGGTTTGGAGAAGAAGGATTACAAAATGCAGGTTATTCAACTCAAGGACCTTTTGCTGAAGGCTTTGGTGATTTGAATGATGTATTTGAATCTTTCTTTGGTGGATTTGGTTTTGGCGGTTCAAGACGAGTTGACCCGAATGCCCCAACTCGAGGCGAAAATCTTAGACTTGATATAGAACTAGAGTTTGAAGAAGCAATGTTTGGGGTTGAAAGAGAAATAAAAATAGACCATCTTGAAACTTGCAAGTCTTGTGGTGGCACAGGTGCAAAACAAGGCAGTCAACCTGTTACTTGTCCAACTTGTGGTGGACGAGGACAAGTTCAACAAACAACTCAGACCATACTAGGTAGTTTTGCACAGATTACAACTTGTCCAAAATGTCATGGTAAAGGTAAAATTGTTTCTGACCCTTGCCCTGATTGTAAAGGTAAAGGAAGCAAAGAGGTTGAAAAAACTCTTACAATAAAAGTTCCTAAAGGTGTTGACACAGGTTCTAAGATGAGATTGTCGGGCGAAGGTGATGCCGGACAAAACGGTGGGCCAGCAGGTGATTTGTATGTAATTATTCACGTCAAACCTTCTGACTATTTCCATAGAGATGGTATAAATGTTTATACCCAATTAGAAGTATCTCCGGCACAAGCTGTATTGGGTGATGAGGTAGAAATAAAAACAATTGATGGAACTCGCAAAGTATCTATTCCGCAAGGTTTACAATCAGGGGATAGAATTACTATAAAAGGTGAGGGTGTTCCTGTTATTTCTAATCCATCAATGCGAGGTAATCATATTGTTGTTGTTTCTGTTAAAACACCAACTCATATTTCTAATGAGGAAAGACGTTTGTACGAATCTTTGTATGAAATAGAAACTGGTAGAGTAAAGAAACAATCTGTTAAGGATAAAATCAAAGGGGCTTTTAAATAATGAAAAAATTTCTTCTTTCACTTATCGTTTTGTGTTTAACTTCTGCGTCAACATTGGCAGCAAAGTTACCAGATGATGTTCAATCAATGTTAAAGAAGACTTTTCCAACGGCTGATATAAGATTTGATGGTGTTATTATATTGCAAGATGGAACGGTTTATTTACCGTTGTATCCCGCAAAAATAAAAACGCCGGAAAAGTTTGAGGTTCAAACAACATATCCGGCTAAAACTCCACTTCAAAAATGTCCTGATGTAGTTGTTTTTAATAACGATTTTGTACTTTTGAAGGTTATTGTGAATCAAAACGGTACAAAAACTATCAAGAAGTTTGACAAACCGCCTGTAGAGGTTAAATCAGGTCTTTTGCCACAAGATATGCTTGTACCTAAGAATCTTATTATTCCTGAAAACTTGAAAAGTATTACAGGGAATTTGGATATAAAAATTGCACCAGCTGAAGAAATAAAAGTTGCAGCAACAAAGATTAATTATGATAAAGTTGTTACTGTTAATAATATAAAACCGGCAAATCTTGTTTCAACAATTCCACAGTTGAAGGACAAGACTCTTTATATTTCAACTTGTTATACAAAAAATATTCAGGTCGTAAAAGGTGAATCTAAAACACCGGCTTACGCATTGGCACAAAAATCTATTCCTAATTGTGTAGCTATTACTCCAGATAACAAGTTTTTGTTAGTTACTGCATATAATTCAACTCTTGTAGATGTAATATCTTTAGCTGATGATAGAATAATCAAACAGTTAGATTTAACTACAAATGGTGGTGAAATAGTAATGGATAGCAAACGCAATGTTGCTTACGTTTCAAGTCCTGTAGCTAATACTATTTATCAAGTTGCTTTGTCAGATATGGCCTTGAAGAAAAAAATAAAGGTTAATGGCAGATGTGAACGTATGATATTGAATGATGATTATCTTATTTATGTTGATAGATTTACAAACAAAATTTGGAGTATAGAGCTTGGTAATGAATATACTTTGAAGGATTTAGGCTCTTATCCTAATATTTCAAAACTTGCGTATGAAAATGGTAATTTGTATCTTGCAAGTAGAACTAAAAATAGAATAGCAGTTTTAGATTATAAAAACCAAACATTGTTATCAGAATTCGAAACAGTTAAAAAACCTGTTGATATGGTAGTTTATGGCAAGTTCTTGTATGTGTTGGGTGCAGAGGATAATGTAGTACAGGTTATCGATAGAACAACTGATGAACCTGTTGCAAACATATTATTAAGCACAAATGGTTTTCCAACTTCAATGACATTGATACCTAATACATCGTTGGTTTTGATTTCTGATGCGAAAGCTGGTAAGTATTCGGTTTTGGATTTGAATAAGAAAATGGTTATAAAGACAAACCCTCTTGATATGCCTGCTAGTCATATTATTGTTGGTAAAAATATAAGAAAGATTTAATTATGAGTATATTAGAAGAAACCTTAGTTGAGTTAGAAAAAACACAAAAAGATTTTTGGAATGTTTCAAGAGCAACAGGAAATTTCTTGAATATGTTGGTGAAAATTAGTAATTCCAAAAGTGTTCTTGAGGTTGGAACATCAAACGGATATTCAGGTTTATGGTTTCTTGATGCTCTAAAAGTTACAAAAGGTCATTTAACAACTATAGAATATTATGATAAACGTCAAAGTGTTGCCAGAGCAAATTATGATAAATGTGGATTTGCCGGCATGTACACTCCTTTATTGGGTTCTGCGTGTGATATTATGGAGAACTTTGATTCAGATAAAAAATTCGATTTTGTTTTTATTGATGCCAATAAACGAGAGTATGTAAAAAACTTTGAATTAATCAAACCGCATTTACTACCCAATGCAATAATAGCTGCAGATAATGTAAATTCTCATAGAGAAAAAGTGCAAACATATCTTGATGCTATTATGTCTGATAGTGATTTCCAAACCGAAATTTTGGATTTGCCAGCCGGACTTGCTGTTTCTTATAAAAATAATTAGTAATTTATAATGTTGGGTAGTTATTAATTTTTAGAGATTCCTTGCTAATAGTGATTTTTAGACAAGGATATTAAGTTTTGTAACAAATATAACACAACTTGAAATTGGGTTATATGTATATACTTTATATATATGTAATCGATAAGAGATTATAAAAAAGATTTTTTAAATACCCTAATTCCCTTCCTAATTCTAGTTTTACTCCTCATTTCCCACGAGGAGTTTTTTTTATGCAATATTTTAATTTTTGTAAATAAATTCGTTATATTCCTAAAGAAATTCTCAACCTTGCCGTAAACCCATGTAACAAATGGAGTATAAGGAGTAAGTAATTGGTAAGTGTAGATGGGAATAACATATCTTCCAATGCATTGAACAAAGCATCAAAGGTAGGTAATATCTCACAAGAACAAGATTCTGAGCAACAAAAGCTTGAGATAAGGAAGGCTGCTGCTCAAAACATCTCCATTGCGTATGATAATGCAATAAATACTCTCAAACAATATCAAGGTAATCAAGGGGTATTGAATGCAGGGTTTTATAGAGAAAAACTCGGTAAATTTTTAAAGAACAATAATATTACAGACATAAAGCTCTGCTGTGATACAGCTATCAAAACCCTTGAACAAGAAAAAGAATTTGCGACAAACAGGCTTGAATATGTAGCCAACCACGAAGGCGATTTTAAACGTGAGTTTAAGGAGTTCACCGGCAAAGAATATGATGAAGATGCAATGAAAGAGTTTTTAGTCAACGCATCTAATGGTGAGGATTGGACTGCTTCTTATGAAAAAGCATATAATGTTGAAAAAACTGATAAAAACGGTAATGTTTCATACGAAAACAAAATTGTGAACAACGCACTCAAAAAAGTTAAGTATCAAGAATACATAGACGGTGCCGCAGATATCGTAATTATGTTACTTGGAACAGGTTTAATCAGCAAAGGACTTGGCAAAGGTGTAGGTGCGATTGGTAAAAAGATATCTCCATATATACCAAAAGTTCTTAAAAATATATCTGCAAAAGGTCTTATGAAGGTTGGTGGCAACAAAGTAACCGTAGGTGCTGTTTTAGGTGCTATGGCTATGCAAAGTGCTACTTTTTCAATATGGGACGCAAGCAAGAACTATATCAATCTTAAAACAAAAGATATCCAACTTTCAGGAGAAGATGCTGCTAACGAATGGGCAGCATACAAACAGGGGAATATTGAATCCGCTAAATTTGGTGCTTTTGCAGGGTTATTAAGTTCTACCGTTGTTGGTAAAGTTGTTGCAGGAACGACAAAACTTTTAGAAAAACCTGTTTCTCATGCAGTCACTAAAAACTTAGCAAAAACTCTTGATAAATCCTCTTCTCTAACAGGTAAAGATATTATGCAAACCTTTCTCACCAAACAAGGTCCGGGTGTAGTTGCAAATTCTGCCGGCATGTTAGCTGAGATATCAGGGTTTACTATGTACGAAACGGCTAATGAGGTTACAAAAGAATTACTCAAAAAAGATGAAAACGGAGAAAGACATCTTCCAAAAGATTTGACAGAAGAAGGTTTAGCAAAATATTTGTGGAAGCATTTTAAAGGACAAGCGACAAATCTTGCTGAGATAAAAGCTATTTCTAAATTGATATTTATGCACAAAGGAACTGCCGATATTAGAAATAATATTATCAAAGACAATTTGTCTAAATGTGAAACACTTAATAATATAAAAGTTGAAAAGAAAACAGATAATGGCAAAACTTCTTTTGAATTAACAATGCCTGATGGCAGTAAAAGTAATGTTTTGACAATGGAAGAAGTTATTGCGAAATGTAATGTCATTATGCAATTTGATATGGCTAGCAACATAAAACCTTCTACGAATAATGAAGAATCTGTTACTCCTGATAATGAACAAAACCCTCAAGACTTTGACCCTACAAAAACTGTTCTTTCTGCAACAGTTAGACATGATGGTGAAAGAAATGAAGATAGAATAAACGAAGAAAATACACATAAACAAAGTAAAGCTTCGGAAAATAATACTCAGTTAATTACGGCAGAGAATTTTGAGCAACAAAAAGCAGATTTTATTAAAGAGTTTAAGGGTGATGAAACTCCTCAAAATTTAATGGGATTATCAGAAATAGAGAAGATTTCCAAACCTGAAGATTTATCTGCCGTCAAAGAAATTTTTGATTGGATAAACACCGAAGAAGGCAAAAAAATGTTTCCTGACGGGCATGAAGTTGTTGGACATATTAATTCAAAAAATATAGCCGATTTCAAAGAATTAATAGATACGTTGAGGAGCAAAGATAATATTTCTGACGAACTAAAATCAGATATTTTATATGCAGTTAGTGTTTCAGATAATGCTGAGAGTACAAATAACTTGATAAAAGCTTTTGGTTCGGATTTAGAAAAAATAGACTTGTTAGATGGAACTTTTATTGCAAGTTCGCCTTCTGATGTCCAAAAAGTAATGTTAGAATTTTATAAAGACGCAAAAGCAGGTAAATATTCAAATATTATTCATAATGATAATATATTTGGACAACATATGATATTTATAAATGACAGAAATTATTCTCAGTTCAAAAAATTATATGATAATTTTGCAAACGAAGAAAATATTTCACAAGATTGGTTTGCACAAGTCAAAGAAGGACTTGAAAATAGTGATGCTGATGCAATAAAGCAGTTTTATGACTTAACAAAAGATTTAAGAGGTGATAAAGCTGAAGAAGAATGGCTTCCATATAGAAATTTAAAAATGGAAGATATTCCATCAAAAACACAAATATTAGATATGATAAAAGGTAGAAATATACCTAAAGAATATGTTTATGAAACTTTATCAAAGACAAATAAAGAAAATTTCGATATTGCACAAGAACTTGTTGAAAAAACATATATCAATAATGATGGCCACCCTGAAAATGTAAGTACAATTTTAACCAAATTAAACAGACAGTCTTGGGATAAAGATTTTGTAAAAGATAATATTGATGTATTGACTCATTTAAATCGTTCAAGTATTCGATCTATTAATAAAAATAATATAGAGCTTGCAAGAGTAATTGAAGAAAATGGACAAGTTCCAGAGAAACAAACAGAAAAATTGTTGAGTTTTGTTCAAGATAAAGAAGCAGAAGCGAGATTTATAAATAATGTTAATAATGGTATATATAGGATTTCAAAGTTTGAAAGACTTAATAAACTAAAACATGATTATATAGAAATCTTGAAAAACCATATTGCCCCTGAAGATTTTAAGGATTTGGAGGAATATTGTAGTGAAGAATCTTTACTAAGTTCAGGTTCTAGTGACATAAGAAATGAAAAATTAAACGATGATGAACAAAGAGTTATCAATCAAATCCTAAAGGAATTACCATATTATACTAAAGGTGTTTCAGAGCTTGAACAGGCATCTAGAAATCTTAGTCAATATTTTCCATCTAGAAATAGACAAATTGCCGATTTAAACTATGCATTAACTTGTAATGAAAATGAAACTAAACGAAATGCGATAATTCAGAGATTTGAGGGTTATTATCCATTACTTGAAACAAATGAAATTGACTTGATACAAAATTTGTATTGTAATTCTGCACAAAAAGATAAATTGTTAGAGCTTGATTATTCTAAACTTGCTCAAAGAGAAATTCTTTCAATGTTAGAAAATGCTTATAAGAATAAATCTATTGATAATAGTGAAGTATTCGAATTCCTTAATTGTGATGACAAAGAATTTGAACAAAAGAAAGCTAATTTTGAAACAAGACAAAATATATTATCAGAAACGTATAAATTTGGTGATTGGCAAAGAATATTAAATATGTCAGACAAAGATTTTAACAGGCTTGTTACACCTCTAGAGGTGAGAGTAGAAGAACCTGTTGATGTCGAAGTATATGAATCTCAAATGCGAGAAAAAATGGCAGAACCTGTCGATTATGACCCTGTAGAGGCTGCTAAACTTATTGCAGAAAGCATAGATAAACGAAATATGTATTCTTCTTTTGAGGATAAATATACTCCTTCAAAAATAAACCCATTTGAAAAATTACCTAAAAAACCAAGAGTAAATGTTGATTTACTGCCTTCAACAAGAGAGCTTATGGCTCAATTGAAGGATACAGGTCATGTTAAACTATCTATTCCTAACGAAGGTGGAGTAAAAGTACAACCTTATGATGCAATAATACACCCTGAGGATAGAGAACGTCTTAATGTTGAAGAAGATGCAGATATAAAAATTCGCTATGGTACAAAATTACAATGGAGTAATTTCAAAATAGCACGTGATATTCTTCAAAATTATTATGACGGTCATGGTCATACACTTGAAGGTGTTGATATTGAAGTAAACAAAACAGAAAATGGAACATACAGAATAAAAATCTCAGGTGAAAGCAGTTGGGATTATGCTCATCTTGATAAAATGGGGTCATCTACAAAACATAATCCATTAGATGCCGGTGGATATGGTGAAGGAACAAGAGCCGTTGCTGTAAGCCTACTTTCTAAACCTGATATAAAAAATGTTAAATATGCATCAGGAGATTGGACAATGACTTATGGTCGTTCTTCTGATGATTTGAAATCTGCATATATGACACAAACTCTTTCTCAAAATGAATCAAAAGTGAAAGGGTCTACGGTTGAATTTGAAACTGATAATATTTATATGGTTAAAAATATTCTTGATGCTCAAGATTATTTTAATCACCCGCATAATCCGGATTTTCAAAACTTTGATTTTGAAAATGAGTTTTTTGGTATTAAATTGTTACCTCAAAAAAGAAGTGGTAATATATATTTAATACAACGATATGAAACTAATTATACTTCTGATAATGGACTTGATGGTGTTACTATTGTATTTAAGACACAGCCGAACCACCCAACACTTGTAGAGAAAGATGGAGGAACAGATTTTAAACTTGGCACAGGTGTTGATAGAGCTCAAATTCCGTCAAGTGATATTAATCGCATTTTATCTCGATATATAAAATCAATGAGTGATGAAGAACTTACGCAAACAATTTCTTCAATGGAAAATTTTTGGAAAATTAGTGAAGATAAACAATCCAATACAATGTTTATGCCTTTTATTCAAGAAGCAAAAGAACGTGGTCTAGGTATAGATTTCAAGGATTCCAGATATGTATATATGAGTAAACTTGCTTCTCCTGAAACTATAGAAATGGCAAAACTAATGGGATATAAACTTGCAGTAGAAGAAATGAAAGATGTTGGTATGCCAAGTCTTACAAGTGTTGATGAATCTAAAATGCCACATAAACCTACTGAGGCTCAATCTAAACAAATCAGACTGTTAGAAGAAGGGGTTCGTATATTGCAAGAATGTACAGATACAAGAACACAAAATTTATTAAATAGCGATGAAGTCGGCAAACCAACATATATGTTTGGTGAAGGTGGTGCTTTAAATGAAGGTGCTGAAGCAATTATTGAAAACAGAGAATATCAAGGTCACTGGATGCGTGATAGTCACTTGTTATTACAGAATTATGTAGAAAATTTATCTACATTTTTACATGAAATTTCTCACAAAATAGGTCCGGATACGTCAGAAAGATTTTCTGAACAATTAATTGAGATGCAATCGCATATTACAAATGTTTTGATGCATAATCCAAATGCGATTAAAAAATTCCAAGTTTTATCAAAACTTTTTAATGAAGTAAAAAGTGAACAGTATAAGGAAAAAATAGAAACAGAAATAATTAGAGATGATAATTTTGAACCAGAAGAATATAAACAATCTATAGAACAATTGATATCAACACCTGTTGAATATAAAGAATATGTAGTACCGGAAAAATCTTCAGAATCAGAAGATATGTATACATCTAAAAAACAACTTTCAGATGGAAATAATAAAGCAGTTTTAGATTTTGATAAATCGAAATTAAAAACCTTTGAAGAAAATCACAAAATAACTTCTAGATTTAACTTAACAGGTATAAAACGTTTTGCAAAATCTTTTATTAATAGGATATTAAGACGAAATAAAGCAGAAATGCCTGTAGAAACAGCAATTGAAACAGAAACAGTTACGAAACCTAAAAAAGCTAACTCACTTAAATATCAAGAATATATTCCTGAGAAACATGATACATACACAACTCTCAAATCTACAGAAACAACAATGAAAGAGTTGGAGGATAACGGGCATGTTGAAATAAATATTGCTGATTCAGGTGGATTAAATCCTAAAATTTCTGAAATACCTAACGTAGAAAATGATAGGGATTTGAATAAAACTGTTCAAGCAAGAATGACAGTTTCTTATGCCGAAAAAAGAGATTGGAGTAATGAAAAAATTGCTAGAGATTTGATGCAAAATTTCTATGATGGAAATGGTCATACACTTGAAGGTGTAGATATAAAAGTTAATAAAAACGAGAACGGTACATATACAGTTAGAATAGATGGTAAGGGTATTTATGATTATCATCATTTGAAACGTCTTGGTGGCTCTGACAAGGATAATCCTAAAGATGCAGGTGGTTACGGAGAAGGTAGCCGTATTATAGCTGGCAGTTTGCTTGCGAAAGGTTCGGATAGAGTCAGATTTGCTTGTGCTGATTGGCAAATGGATTTTACAAACTCTGATAAAAACAATAAAGAAAATGCATCAGTTTTAAGAACTTTGACAAAACAACCTGAACGACTTGATGGTAATTATGTAGAATTTGATACCACAGACGAAAATCTTGTGAAAATGATTATGGAATCAAAAAATTATTTCTATAATCCGCATAACCCTGATTTCAAAGATTTAGATGTTGAAAATGAGTTCTTTGGATTTAAAGTTACTCCTGAACATAACGGAAACTTATATTATATACAAAGATTCCAAACCCCTGACAAAAAAATGGAAGGCGGTATGCAAGATATGACTATTGTATTTAAACAAGCAGCTTTTGGTGATGAGTTTAAAAACAAAGTCGGTTATACAATAGATTTGAATACAACTAGAGATAGAATGTCAATAGAGGCTCGTCAAATGCGAGAATTATCCTCTGCTTATCTCAAAACATTATCTGATGCTGAATTGTTAAAAGCTCTTGAAGTATTAGAACCAATTCTTATGAGTAAAGATGCAAAAAGCAAAATATTTAATGTTTCTTCTCAGAAAAAGAATCTTTCATATCAATTTGCAGTTGCAGTTCTTAGAGAAGCAAAAAATAGAAAAATGAATATAGATTTTGGTGATAAAAAAGTTGTTACTGTAGATAAAATTAATAGTGAATATTCTCGCAACCTTGCTCCAAAAGAAGAAGATTTCTTTAGAGAACAAGGATATATCTTCTGTGATAATGAAGGTAGAGGTATAGGTATTCCTGATGCACATGAATTGTATGAGAAACTACATAGACCGCATTCTGTACGACCAACAGAGCGACAATCAAAACAATTACAAATACTTAATGAAGCTATACAATTAATTGCTGAAAATGATTCAAAAAAAGTATTACCGGATATAATACCACAACTTTATGTATATGATAATAATTCAAATGTTAAGAGTAAAACAGGTTTTTCTGCATCAAAACCTTTTGATAAATTAGAGGGTGTGTTTATTCATTCTAAAAAATTAGATTTAGAAACATTCCCAAATGTTCTGACAAATACAATGGCAGAGATGATAGATAGACAAACAGATAAAAGATCAGCAGAATATAGCTATAATCTAACGGATTTAATTCGTTCTCAGTTAGATACATTAATTACACAACCTCAGATTGTTGAAAAATTGAACATTCTAGAAGAAATGTTCAAAGAGCAACAAAAACATGAGTAAGGTAATGTTTACTGATCAGATTCTCTATGTTTATCAATAAGTTTTTCAAAGTCAGAAGGTTTTACGCTTTGGATAAAATCTTTGAATTCTTCTGCTTCTTCTTCATCTCGTGCAGAATCTGTTGATACAGAACCGTTCATCAAAACATTTGCAGTTACAAATATTGGTGCTTCAGCTCTCATTGCTACAGCAATAGCATCAGATGGACGTGAATCTATTTCTATTACATCATCACCTTTTGTTAAAAATAATGTTGCATAGTATGTTTCTTTTTCAACATCATTAATTTCGATTCGGTCTAGTTTATAACCTGTTTTATCCACAATAGAAATAATCAAATCATGAGTCATAGGACGAGCAACAGAAAGTTTTTCTATTTTTCTAATAATTGCACTAGCTTCAGCTGAACCAATCCAAATAGGTAGAGCCTTACGATTTTCTAAATCGTGCAAAACTACGATTGGAGAACCTGTTCTTGTATCCAATGCTATACCCATAACTTTCATTTCTATCATAATTTATATTCCTTCTTCGTGTTTTTGTTTGTTATTATATTATATCATCAATTTTTGACATAATATCTTTTTCTAATTTTTTCAAGTTTTCTTCTGTATCACTTTCAAAATAAATTCTTAAAAGTGGCTCTGTACCGGAAGGTCTTGCAAGTACCCAGCTTGAATCACCAAAGTAAACCTTAACTCCGTCTATAAGATTTTTGTTATCACTCAAAGTCGCAACAGTATCCAAAACCGGTTTGATTTTATCTCTGCTTTCTAGTTTTAAGTCAATTCTATCGTTCACAAAAGAACAGCCTGCAAGAGCTTTAATTTCTTTTTGTAAATCAACGAGTGATTTACCAGAGTATGCCATTGCTTCTAAAACTAACAAATTAGCTAGAATTCCGTCTTTTTCAGGGATATGACCTTTTATACTTAAGCCCCCTGATTCTTCGCCACCTATTATGCAATCATTATCTCTCATCGCTTGTCCAACGTGTTTGAATCCAACGGCAGTTTCAACAACAGGAACATTTAGCAAATCTGCAACTTTGTTTAGCAACAAACTTGCACCGACTGTTTTTACTAAACAACCTTCCATATTTTTTTCACCAGCCAAGTGTAATAATAAAATAGCTATAATTTCGTTAGGAGTAACGTATTCGCCTTTTTCATTAATAACTCCAAATCTGTCAGAATCGCCATCATTTGCAAACCCTACGGCATTACCGTTTGATTTAACTCGTTCTATCAATTTTGTTAAGAATTTAGGTTTAGGCTCAGGCATACCACCACCAAAATTAGGGTCGTGGTGCATGTGTAAACTTTCGTATTTTATGCCATGTCTATCTAATAATTTATCAAAATAACCTATGCTTGCAGCATACAGACCGTCAAAAATTATTGTAGTATCAAGGTCTTTTATCATATCAAAATCTATTAATTGTTCGATGTGTTGATAATATTCTTCTTCAAAATTTTCAATATTAATTTTTTTAGAAGGTTTTTCTGTTACAAAATCCTTGTCTAGATTTTCTACCAACTTATCTGTAATTTCTTGAGTTGCAGGCCCAGCATAATCAGGGATAAATTTTATACCTAAATATTCAGGTGGGTTATGAGATGCAGTAAACATAATTGCACAGGCATTTCTATCTTTTGCACAAAAAGCTAGAACAGGAGTTGGAATAACACGTTCTGAGTAAAAAACATTAAATCCTTTATCTGCTAATATTTCTGCACATTTTTTTGAAAATACATCAGCCATATTGCGAGGGTCGTATCCAACGATAATTTTTTTATTAATACCGTATTTATCAAAAACATATTTTCCAATAGCATTTGTAACTTTTATTACGTTTTCTTCTGTAAAATCTTTTCCTACAACAGCTCTCCAACCGTCTGTACCAAATTTAATATCTGTCATTTTGTATCCTTAACTCTCATAACGTGTTTACAGACAAAATTATATCATGAGTTAGTCTAAAAAATCGCATTTTCTTAGAAAGTAAGAGCTATGTTATTGAAAAAATAATATAATGTCTTGAATAAAATGTAGATGTCGTATTTTGTATGTTTATATTTTGGAATTTTGTAAGATTTATGTAATAATTTATTTATACAAATTGCGAGGTTAAAATGTCAAATCCAAAAATATCAGTCATAGTGCCGATTTATAATGTTGATAAATATCTTGAAAAAGGTTTAGATTCTTTGATAGCACAAACATTTTCTGATATAGAAATAATTTGTATAAATGATGGTTCTACTGATGATTCTTTAAAAATTTTAGAAAGTTATAAAGAAAAAGATTCAAGGATAAAGGTAATTTCTCAAGAAAATTCCGGAGTAAGTGCAGCTCGTAATGTTGGTATTGAAAATGCTCTTGGGGAATATATTTATATGATGGACCCTGATGATTGGATTGACAATAACACGTTAGATGTTATGTATCACAAAGCAAAGAAAAATAATGCAGAAATCGTAGAATGTGATATTGTTGAGCATAGAGATTTTAAATTTGATAAAAAAAGTGTTAAAAAACTAAAATTGCATAAATATAAATTTTTAACACAATTAAAAATTTTATTTGGGTTTAATTATTCGCCAAAAGATATAAAAAATAATATTTTTTATATACGTGCCAATTCAATTAACAAGCTATATTTAACATCTTTTATTCGAGAAAATAATATTAAATATTTTGATGTTGGAACAGAAGATTTTTATTTTTGTTTGGAATGTTTTTTGAATGCTAAAAAACTTTGTTATATAAAGAAAAACTTTTATCATTATGTTAAACGTGTGGGTTCATATTCTAACCCGACTGATAAACCTACAGAGTTTAATATTAATTTGAATTCAATAAATGCAAATCTAAAACTAATTGAAGATATTTTAATAAAATCAAATAAACTAGAGGAATACAAAAAAGAATTTGAATCGTATAAAATAAAAGCTTTATCTTCTGAGTACTTACTTATTGCTAAATCAATCAAACGATTATTCAGAAATAATTTATCCGATTCAGAATATACTAAATTTGAACAAGTTGTAGAAAATAAAAAGCAGTCTTTTTTAGAAACAATTTTTTCTGTACATACTCATACATCTGCCGGCATGTATTATAAAAAGGTAATATTTTTGGGATACACGTTCCTTATAAAAATTTCGTAAGTTGAATTTTATCCTAATTTTTGTTTATAAAAAGCAATAATATCTTCTCGTGCTTTAATAGACATTGCGAGTTTATTTGCACCGGTTCTCCAAGGTAGGTATCCGCACGTTGACGGAAGTAATTTTAGAGGTGTAATTGGAAAATCCTTGCAAATTAACGGTCTATTTTCGTAATCAGAACATTTATTATCAGGTGTCAATTTTGGACAATAATAAAAATACACTCGTTCATTTGGGTCTAAAAGTTGACTAGATAATTCAAAATATTCAGGTGCAGCTTTTTCTGCAGCTTCTTCGGATTCGTAAGGAACAAACACACTTGTAAACATTTTAGCGAATCTATCTCCACGCATAGCTCTTTGTTTAAGTTGAGTGTATGAATATTCACTAACTGCAAGTTTGCAACAAGCTCCACACATATTGCATTTACATTTTTCCTTGCCTTCCATAATTTTTGCTTTTGCTTTTTTTAATTTTTCAGCATAAGTTGTGGTTAAATATGTCAAAGCTTGCATTTGCCAATTATAATAAGGGCAACCTCCAGGGAACTCTGCAAAAATATCAACATTTTGAATATTACAATTTATACGACACGATTTACAACTATAATCAGGTTTAAACTTATCAATAGCTGCACGAATCATTTCTGCGGCTTCTATAAAGATTTCTTTATAATTAGCTTCCATTTCTTCGTATTGTGTGTTCAAATCAACCATACTCACAGAATAGCATAAATTACCCTGTACGGCAATGATATTTGAGTTTAGACAGATAATAATTGAATAAATAAAAAATTATTATAACCAATTATAAAAAGGAGTATATTATGACTAAAAAGCTAGAGATTTATAAATGTAATGTTTGTGGAAATATTACAGAAGTTCTTGTACCTGAATCAGGAATACTTGTTTGTTGTGGTGAAGATATGGAGTTATTAAAACCACTAAACCATGAAAGCGAAAAAACAGTCGCAGAAAAACATACTCCTGAAATTGAACATACAGACAATGGAACAATTATCCGTATGTCAAACCACTCTATGGAAGAAAAACATTATATTGTATTTTTAAGAGCAGAAGATGGTGAAAACAATAATGTTTATATAAAATTTTTCTATCCAAATGATAAAGTAGAAATGGTACTTGATGGTGTTTATAATATCAAAAAAGCAGTTTCATATTGTAATGTTCATGGGCTATATGAAGGTGAAATAAATGAGTAGTTCAACATTATATCAGCAATTAAATAATGAATTTCATCAAGGGTATATTTATTTATCGCAAGCTAATGAATCCAATAATTATATTGAACTTGCAAGAAACCAAATTGAAAACGGAATGAAAATTTTTAATAACATAAGTAATCAAAATCTTCATTCCGAATTTTAATAAATATTTTATATTTTATTATTTAGAATAAAATACCCGCAATTGTTGCAGACATAAAACAAGTTAATGTACCGCAAATAAGAGCTTTAACTCCAAGTTCTGCAAGGTTTCTTCTCTGGTTAGGTGCTAATTCACCGATACCACCTAATTGAGTTGCGATAGAACCTACGTTACCAAAACTACATAACGCAAAACTTGCAATCAAAAATCCTTTTGGTGTCATAACGTCTTTCATTGATGACAAATCAATATACGCAACCATTTCGTTTAAAATAACTTTTGTACCCATCAATTGACTAACAGTTGTAATATCTTGATGAGGAACTCCCATTAGGAATGCAAATATTGCAAAGAATTTACCTAAAATCATTTTTAATGAAAGATGTTGTAAATCTAATCCTAAAAATGCACCTTGCATATGGAATGTTTTGTAAATCATAGAACCGAAGTATCCAAGAGTGAAATCAATCATAGAAACAAGTGCAACAAGAGCAATTAGCATTGCTGTAACGTTAATAGCAACTTGCATACCTTCGCTCGCACCTGATGCAATTGAATCAATTAAATTAACGTGAGTTTTTTCTGTAGATAATTTGATGTTTTCACCAGTTTCAGGAACTCTATCTTCAGGATACATCATTTTTGTAATAACCAAAACTCCCGGAGCTGCCATGATTGATGATGCAAGAATGTATTGTGCAGGAATTCCCATACCAATATAAATAGGCATCATAGCACCAGAAATACAAGCCATACTACCGGCCATACAAGCCAATAATTCAGAACGAGTTAAAGCTTCCAAATAAGGTTTAATCATAATCTGAGCAACAATTTGTCCTACAAAAGAGTTTGCAACAGAACAAAGAGCTTCTGCCCCAGAAACCTTCATTAATTTGTTCATCGCTTTACCCAAAACTAATACAATACGTTGCATTATTCCGTAATAATAAAGAATATTTACTAATATCATCATAAAAATACAAGATGCAACTAACTGTAATGCAAAAATTCTATGACCTGCACCGAAAACCGTATCGAATAATTTGAAGTTTAACAATGCCCCAAAAACGAATTCTCCACCTTGAAACGCAAAATCAAGAATTTTTTGTATTAAAACACCAATGCCTAAAAACATTTTTTGTCCTAATGGAACTTTGAAAATAAATACTGCAAGTGAAACTTGAAGTAAGAAACCAATTCCTACTGTTTTAAAGTTTATTTTCTTTCGATTATTTGACATCAAATAAGCTATTGCCAAAATAAAAATAATACCCAAAACACCAAATAATCTACTCATAATTTTCTCCATTGATATAAAGACTGTGAGTGAATTATAGCAAAAAATGTTGAGTTTGTATAGTTATTTGTTATTTGTTATTAACTTCTTCAAATATATGCTTTAAAACACATTTAACATGAGAATATGTCAATCCACCTTGCATATATACGGCATAAGGTTTTCGCATAGGGCCGTCGGCAGAAAGTTCAATCGTAGAGCCTTCAATAAATGTTCCTCCCGCCATAATAAGTTTATCCTCGTATCCGGGAACTTCATCAGGGATAGGAGTAACATGAGAATTTACTGGTGATAATTTTTGAATTGTTCGACAAAATGCTTCCAATGGTTCAGGTTTGCCAAATGCGATTGTCTGAATTAAATCTGTTCTATGTTCGTTGTATTTTGGAGTCGAAACATACCCAATATCTTCAAACACTTTTGCCGCCAAAACAGCCCCTTTAACTGCATCTGCAACAACTGACGGAGCCATAAATAGTCCTTGAAAAATTAGTCTTAATTGGTTTAGCATTGCACCACCTTCTGAGCCTATCCCCGGAGCAGTCAAACGCATTGCAGATTGTTCAACATATTGCTCCTTACCTGCAATATATCCACCTGTTTCAACAATTCCGCCCCCCGGATTTTTTATCAAAGAACCAGCTATCAAATCAGCACCAACTTCAAGTGGTTCTTTCTTTTCAACAAATTCACCATAGCAATTGTCAACAAAACAAATACAATTAGGGTTCTTTGATTTTACAATTTTACAGATTTTTTCTATGGTATCAATATTTATCGAAGGTCTTAGTGAATATCCTCTTGAACGTTGAATTTCTACCATTGTTACTGTTTCATCAATTTTGTTTTCTATTCCTTCAAAATCAACAGTACCGTCCTCTTTTAATGGAACTTCATCATACAAAACACCATGACCCATCAAAGATTCAGGACGAATTTCTTCTCTGCCTTCAACCTTGCCAATAACCTCAAGCATGGTATCATAAGGCGTTCCTGTAACAGAAACAAGTTTGTCGCCATAGTGTAAATTTCCAAACAATGCACAAGCAATCGAATGTGTACCTGAAACAAAATGGTTACGAACAATCGCTTTTTCTGCAGAAAATACTTGAGCAAAAACATTATCAAGAGTTTCTTTACCCATATCATCGTGTCCGTATCCTGATACAGTATAAAAATGTTCTGGTGATACTTTATTGTCTATAAAAGCGTTTAAAACTTTTTCTTGGTTAAAATCTCTTATTTCTTCAATATAATCAAATTGAGGTTTCAATATTTGTTCTGCTTGTTTAAATTTTTGTTCTGTTTCTGGTTTCATAATTTATCCTTAATAATATTGGCAATCATGATAATGATATTTCAAGCGAGAATATTCGTCAAATAGAGAATAACTTTTGAGCTTGAAAATCTATAATCCCAGTATGAGATTTGTATTAATTTGTTTTATCTTCTTTTCGCTTGTTTGTATGGCTCAAGAAGGATATCGAGTATATGATTATAGAACCAACCTTTCACAGGGGAATGGAAATATTCCGACTGTATTTATTTTGGACTATTCAAATAGTATGAATATGCGAATAAATGGTGAAAGTAAATATTCTATTCTAAAAAGGTGTTTTCAAAATTTAATAACACAAATTCCTGATGAAACTCCTGTTGGAGTAAGAGTTTATGGTCATCGTTGGGGCTTGACAAGTTTTGATGCGTGCAAAGCTACAACTATGGCAGAAGGGATTAATAAATATAATAGAGATATTATTTTAGAAAAAATTGCTAAATATCGTCCAAGAGGTATGACACCTATAACGTATTCTCTAAAAGAAACGATAGAAAAAGATTTCCCACAGAATGAATCTCCAAAACATATTATTTTAGTAACAGATGGTGGTGAAAATTGTGACGAAAGCCCTTGTGAATATGTAATGAATTTAATAAAAACTCGTAAAGATGTAAAAATTGATGTTATTGCAATAAATATTGATAATATAGATGATTTAGATCAGTTGAAATGCACTGCAAATGTTACAAGTGGCAAGTTGTATAATGTGAATACAGAAGCAGAATTGCAACGAAGTTTTGACGAAACAATAACGGATAGGAAAAAAGTCAATGCTTTGATTGTAAAATAGCTAGGGGATTAATGTGGCACTTTGTTTTCACCTACTTACGAAATTGATTATCATTAAGACATCAAACTGACAGATTCCGTATCAGAGTACGGAATGACTAATTGATATTTTTTATTCTAGACAAATTCAAGAAAAACTTAACCAAAATGATTAAAACACTTGTTGCTTAAATCATTGAATTTTTCGACTTTGTTATCAGTATTCAGTTTTATTACACAATCTTCTTTAGGTAATACTTCGCCAATGATTATATAATTTTTAAGGCTTGGTAAAAGTTCTACAGGAACAGTTGCAACTATTTGATAATCTTCGCCACCGAATAAAATAAGGTCTTTATAATCAGAAAAATATTCTTTAATTTTTGGGTCATATAATATTCGTTCAAAATCAACAGACATTGTACATTCACTCGCTGAACCTATTTTGAACAAGGCATCAAACAGCCCGTCTGATGTATCCATCATTGCATAATCTTCTTGTATTTGTTCCGAGATTTGTTTTGCAAAATCTATCTGAGCAACAGGCATCAAATGAGCTTTTATCAAATCTTTATCAGGTTCTAAATCATTTTGTAGAATTCTTAGCCCTGCTGCACTAGAACCATGAACTCCACTTGTAATAATTTTGTGTCCGATTTTTGCGTGACTTCTTGATGATATTTTTCTATTCAATGTTTTCCCAATAACAGAAATAGAAATATACAATTTATCAGACCCTGTAATATCTCCGCCAACTATCTCTACATCTAAATTTTCTAGAGCATATTTTGCACCTTCATAAAAATCAATAACAGCATCGTCTTTGATTTGTTTTGGTAAAGAAAGTGCAACCGTAAGATATGCCGGTTTTGCTCCTGAAGCAGCTATATCACTCAAATTAACCATTACAGATTTATATCCTATTTGATAAGGACTCATCATGTGTTTGCTAAAATGGACATCTTCTACAAGACTATCTTGCGAAATAACGATTCCCAAATCTTTTAAATATGCACAATCATCTCCAATATATTGAGATTTTAGTGTATTTTTTATTTTATTTATAAGATTAATTTCATTCATAAAGAAATTTTATCAGAAATATCAAACCTAGTCGATGTGGTTAAATTTGTTTTTGAAAACTTTTTTAAAACATTGAATAAAAAATAAACAAATTTGATAAAATCGTATCAAAAATAAATCCGTTTTCTATGCCAACTCAAATAACTTTTATTTGGGTAGATGAAGAATGTCCAATAAAAGAACGGTTTGAAAAAGAGTGATAGTTATTTAAAATGTTAAAACAACAAACAATAATTATTCTATAGTATTATTCGGATTAGCCTTAAACTCATTCATTGCTTTATCAAGGTCAAAGTGTTTATGAATTTCTGTGAACAAGGCTTTTGCGTTTTGTACATTTTGTTTTGTATATAGATGCATTGTTGCGTCTTCACCCTTGTTGGTAATTTTTCCGTCAAGATTTTTTACATCACATTTTGTCTGGTCTGTATCAAGCATATCGGTAGCCATAGTAGAGGTTGCATATTCAGCGATATCGACTTTTCCGTCATTATTAAGGTCAAGTGCTTCTGCAGTCAATTCAGGAGATTGCAGTTTTTCATTCAGCTCTTTCACAGAAACTTCTGTTTTTTTGCCTAATTCTTCATAAGCATTGCCCATAAGTGCTTGGGTCGAGTACTTTCCTGTCGGAATATATCTGTATTCAAATTTGAGAGGTGGCAAATCGGGAGATTTTACAATATCTTTGATATATTGGTTGTAATTAGCGGCAGCATTACGTCCGTATTTGACATCAGGTGATGTTACTTTTTTGTCGTATATACCATTTTGTCCGGTAATTGTCGCAATATTGTTACTAACAGAATAAACCATAGATTTACCTCCACACACTTTTATATATTTATATAAAACCAACTTGGGGTAAGAAATTGCTATATGCGTTAAGAAATATTACGATAATATCAAACCTAGTCGATGTGGTTAAATTTCTTTTCGAAAATTTATACTTTGTTCCGATTTTAAATACAAATATCAAGGAATAATGTATTTATGGAAATAATAAATTTTTTCAAAACCTTGAATAAAAAAATAAACAAATTTGATAAAATCGTATCAAAAACAAATCCGTTTTCTATGCCAACTCAAATAACTCTTATTTGGGTAGATGAAGAATGTCCAATAAAAGAACGGTTTGAAAGAGATTAGAGATAGGAAATTTATATTATTATCAAATGAGAATTCAAAAATATAAATTCATAAGATTATCTTTGGACTATTGCTTAAAGACGATATAAAAATAATTGATTCACAATAAAATCTATTGTGGAGGATAATTATGGCTATACGTATTTTACTTGTAGATGACCAAAAACTTATGCGAATTGGGATAAAATCACTTTTTGAAGAATATCCTGAACTAGAAATAGTTGCTGAAGCTCAAAACGGTGCAGAAGCTGTTGAAAAAGCAAAATTGTTAAAGCCTGATATTGTTCTGATGGATATCGGATTACCTGATATATCAGGGATTGATGCTACAAAAAAAATTATGGAATTAAATATTCCTAATGTTAAAGTTGTGATATTAACGGCTCGTGTATCAGAAGACGAGATATTTAACTCCTTATCAGCCGGTGCGTTTGGGTACATAATGAAAGACATAAATACAGAACAACTCATGGTTATTTTAAAAACAATAAAAAATGGGGCGATGTGGATAGACCCACAAGTTGTTCCATTTATAAAAGATAAAAATTGTGGAGTTATTCCTCCTCGTCAATTATCAAGAGCTGGGTTTAGAGAAACACATTCTAATCTTACTCAACGAGAATACGAAGTCCTAAAACTTGTTGTTGATGGACAAACCAATAGTGAAATTGCTAAAACCCTTACTATAAGTGAGCATACTGCAAAAGCTCATGTTTGTAATATTATTCAAAAACTTGTTGTTGATGATAGAACACAAGCCGCAGTAAAAGCTTTGAAAGAGGGATTAGTGTAAAATATACGGTTGATTGTAACATTTTGATTCAAATTTCGTAACATTTTTGATAAAATAAGCAAATATGTATATGTTCATGACTTATTTATCATGAAAGTGTAGAAAATAAGGATTAATTGTGACTGCAGGTTTAGGCAATTTACTTGGAAAAGGTATAACAATTGTTACAAAACAAGATGCTCTTACTCCAATTATTGGGTTAGAGGGTTTTGTTGTGACCGGTCGTACTGCAAAAGCATATAAAAGAGGTGGCGTAGAAGAAGCCAGAGAACGTGCAATAGAAGAAACTAGCGGTTCTCTTGTATGGCTTGGTGGAGTAAAACTCTTTAATTATATTGGAGATAAAGTCATTGCGAAATTCCTTAATGTCGCAAAAGGTTCGAATGGCAAACGTCTGGATTCTTCATTTGATGTCGGTCAAGATGCTGTAAGAAAACCGTTTAATAACTTTATTAAAAACAAATTATTCAATCCAAAAAATTTATCCGAACGCAAGCTTTCAATGTTGAAATTTGGTAAAGTTGCAGCTAGTGTGCTTGCCGCAAACTATATTATTGGTTTTGTTGTTCCGCCACTAAACCATAAAATTACTAATTCCTTCAAAAAACAAGATAAAAATCATATTGTTCCTCATTATCGTTTGACAGTTGTCCAAGATGATGCGTCTAACAAATCAAAATTTGATAATTTTAAAACAAAAATCACGCAAAATCCTGCAATATCACAAGGTCAGCCAGCATTTAAAGGTGGACTAAACACTTTCACAAACTTTATGGAAAACACCAACACTGGTCAGTTATTATCTACTGATTTGGGTGTACTTGGTGGTAGAACATACAATGCCCGTAAAAAAGAAGAAAAAGTAGAAATTGTCGTACGTGATGGCGGTTCGATTTATTTCTATATGTTTGCACAAGACCATGTTAGAGCAGCGATGAACAAAGCTGAATCTGGTCGTTGGACAAGGCTTGACCCTAATACTGCGGGTATTTTGCACAACCATTTTGCTAGTATGTTTGACAATGAACATAATGCAACAATGTCTATTGAGGAATTCAAAAAACGAGCTTATGGTAATCAAACATCAACAGTTGATATTGATAAGTTCTTTGGAGAAAAAGCTGAGGCAATTACTCTTGATAGATTTAATGAGATTGAAACCAATCCGGAAATCCAAGCTCGTGCAGCAAAAATGTCTACTGTTCAACCTCAACAACAAGGAAAAGGCATTTTGACAAGAGCTCAAGTAAGAGGGGTTTATCAAGGTGGGGAACTTAATAATCCTGAACTCTTAAAATCAGCACATGAATTATACACAGATGGTGCATCTTCTAATCCTAATAAGTTTGTTTCTTACAAAAAGTTAGAAAAATTAAATGGAAGAATGAAGGATTATGTAGATGATGTTTGCAAAGCCGCAAAGAAAAACGGAAATATAGTTGATTTGAATTTGTTGAAGAAAATGAAAAATAAAAATATGATGTACAACGGCATTAATTTTGTAGCTGGATTTGCAGTTGCAGCATTATTCTTGTCGAAATTGATTCCTGATTTACAGTATTGGATTACTAAAAAAATGACAGGTGTTGATGCTTTCCCTGGAACACATGATTATCAACAACAAGTGGCTCAAGCTACAAAACAAGTACAAGCCCAACCTCAACAACCAAATAAAATTAAAACTATTGCTTAAAAAATTCTAGTGCAATTTGTTGTTCATTTATTTTAGGATTTTGTATTTTTTGTTTCAAAACATATTCAAAACATTCAGAATATTTTTTAGACGGTTTTATTCCCATATTCTGCAAATCTTTTCCAGTAATATTCAGTTTGATATCTGCAAGGTTTTCAAAATAATGGAACACTTTTTTATCATCAATGTTTATTGCATATAAAAGAATACTCTCTTTTTCGGAATCCTTAAACTCTTTGTATAGTTCATAATTATTTTCAAGGTTCAAAGTTTTTAGTCTATTATAGTTTTCAATAATCTTTGATTCTTGTTTAGTTAGCGAAAGTTTGCTCAAATCACACCAACCAAGATAAACCAACCAAACATTTTTGACAGGATATTTTTCTATTAATTTTTGAATATTATATTTTGGTTTTTTAAATTCTTTTATAGTTAATAGTTTATAAATTTTTTCATCAAAAAATCTTTCAAAAGCTTGTTGAGAATTCAAGTTAAATGTTTCTATAATCTCTTTTTTTACTCTTTTATAGCTCATATCATAATTAATATTCTGTAAATATTTTGTTTGTAATTCTTTTGTATGCGAATCTAAATCAAACCCAAATCTTACAGAAAATTTTAATGCTCTAATTATTCTTGTTGGGTCATCTATAAAACTATTGTCGTGCAAAACTCTAATGGTTTTGGATTCAATATCTTTTAAGCCACCTAAATAATCAATTATTTCTCCTGTTTCAAGAGATTTTGCTAGAGTGTTAATGGTAAAATCTCGTCTTTCTACATCTTTTTTTAAAGAACACCCTATCTCAACGACAACAGGTAAGTGTCCGGCTTTGGGATATATTTCATTTCTTGTTGATGCCAAATCTATTTCTTGACCATTATGTTTGATTTTTACTGTTCCAAATGGCTCATTAATTTTAATAATCTCAATATTATTTAATGTTTGTGCATATTCAATAGCATTGCCAACGTATGTGATATCAATGTCAAAAGATTCTTTATTAAGAATCATATCACGTACAATGCCACCAATATAATATAGGTTTTTATTTTTAAGCATAACCTTGTTCATTTCGGTATTTTATACCAAAAATGAGATAAGAACAAAGTTTCTTAAAAATATTACCCACCGATAATTTCAGAAAGTTTTTTGAACATTTTATCAGTAATTTCTTGAATATATTCTTGAGTAACCATACCGTTAATTATGCAGTCAGCAATTTGGTATGTTGGTCTGATATATTGTTGAGCAGTTTTGTTTACATCTTTGAATTGTAAATCTGCAGCCTCTCCGGTTTTGCCTCTTGAGATAGCTCGTTTATACCATCTTTCTTTTATAACATTAAGTGGAGTAAATACATAAACTTTTACGTCCATAATGTCACGAACTTCTTCATTAAGTACGTATAAACCTTCTGTTAAAATAACTTTTGCTGGAGTTTTTACATCTCCATCAGGGTGAGATTCACAAGTTTTGAAATCATAACGAGGAGAAACAACAGTTTGACCTTGTTTTAGACCCATAAGGTGTTCTCTCATCAAAGCTAGATTGATAACTTCAGGAGTATCAAAGCTGAAACCTGATTTAAACAATTCTTCGTAACTTCCCGCTTGTTGAAGTTCTTTTGATGTGTCTTTGTAATAGTCATCACATCTAATAACTGTGTAGATACCTTCTTTTTTGTCTTTTACTACAGCTTGAATTGTGTTATCAACAAAAACTGTTTTGCCAGATGCACTTTCACCAGTTATACCAATAAGAAAAGTTTTTTTCTTTTCTTGTACAACTTTACGTGCAATATTCATAATAAAATTGTCTTTTACCTTTAAAAATAAAGGTTGTTTCTCTTTCTTGTCTTCTTCTAAGATTTCTTTAAAGCCCTCAACAATGTTAGATATCAATTCCATATCTAAACGGCTTGAGTAAAAATTGTAACTAGTTAAGTCTAAGGTTTCCATCATAATCTACACCATTGTTCCCATATATTAGTAACATTTTACTTTAAAACAGAAAATTTTTCTGAATTTGTTATGTTTTGTTAAATTTTTGCTGAAGCCCTTATATAATAAGGAATTCATACATTTTTAAGTTTGTTGGTTATATATTCATTATACAGTGTTTTCTCCACCATATCAATAAGTCATGGGAATTTTTGATTTTGCTATAATATAAGCAAAAAATTTACCTAACGTTACATTTTTTTACAAAAAAGCAATTTTTGAATAAAAAAATACTTTATATAAGAGTAAGGTTAATTTGAAAGGTTAGTTTATGCAAGGTGTACCATCATATTATGGAGCAGATGATTTATTAATAAATGCTTTGTATGATCAAGGGTTAAACATTTGCGGAAAACCGCCAATGCCAAAAGCTCCGGAATATCCAACTGACTCTTTTGAACCATCTACTAAAAAATCAAGCAATTTAAAAAAAGGTCTTACGATAGGTGGAATTTTAACCGCAATTGGTTCTGCGGCTTACGGAATTTATAGATTGGTTAAGCATTTCAAGAAACCATAAAAAAGTTTTAGAATAAAAATTAAGTGTTAGTGTGTTTTTTAGCTGCAGGTAACTGCAGCTTTTGTATTATGTGTATCCTTTTTGTTACTAAATATTGAATACATAGTTTGGGTATGTTTTTATTGAAAAAAGGGAGGTTTGTATGTCAATCAATAATGTTGTAAATCAAGCAAGAGATATGTATCAATCAATGTTAAAATCACCAACTACTTTTGAGGTAGCAAAAGCAAGAACTTTTATGAAATCAACTTTGAACAGTCCAACACAAGGTATGCTTGCCGAACACAAAATTAATAAAGAATATGCAAATAGATTAAATGATAGTTTTAAACAAAATGCTAAAGTTGTTGATAATGATTTTGTTGTAAAATCTTTGAATAAACAACTTGTTCATAAAGCTAACAAAATGTACCCCAAAACTATGATAGCAAGACAGTATTTCGTTGATAAAGAACAGGTTGTAGTAGATTCTGTCAAGCCAAAATCTCAGCATAAATTGAAAGATAGAGTTAATATATTGATACGAAAATTCGCAAGTTATACTGATGAATTATATAAATAAAAAGGTGATTATAAACCAACAACAGATATATTTGTAACACCTGAATTTCTAGCACTATCCATAAGTTTTACAATAGCACCATGTGTCGCTTCAGGGTCTGATTGGATTAACAAACCGTCTGTTAATGTTTTTGATTGAGAAGAAATGACAGATTCTAGTTGGTCTGCATCAACTTCTTGACCATCTAACATAAATTTGTCATCATTCGTAATTACAAAATTGATAGTTTTAGCCTCTTTAACATTTTCAGCTTTAACGTTTTCCGGTACGGTCAAATTCAAACCTTGTTGGTCTAGCAAAGGTGCTATAACCATCATTATAATCAAAAGCACTAAGAAAATATCTGTTAGTGGAGTGATATTAATTTCGTTAAAAGAATCTCTCATTAATAACCTCCTTCCATTTGTTCTTGGTTTTGTTCAATAATTTCATTTTGTTTTTCCAAAACTTTTTGTGCTTTCTTATTTAAAGGTTCTCCCGCAACAACAAGTTTTTTATATTCAGCCTCTTGTGCAGCATTCATTATTTTCATGATTTCTGCACTCTTAACTTTTTCATCAGCCTTAACTACAACTTCTTTCTTTTCTAGAGTTGGTTTTAGTTCAACTAATGCTGATGCTAAATTATCTGGATTTACACGTTTATCATTCAAATACATTGTACCGTCTTGAGTTACTGCAACGGTAGCATTTTTCTGTTCAATGGCAACACCACTATTTATCTCAGGTACACTTATTGAATTATCAACAGATTGGAATGTCGGTGCAACAACCATCATTATGATTAAAAGTACCAAAAAGATATCCGTTAGCGGTGTAATATTTATTTCTGTAAACATGGCATTTTTGCCGTTTTTTATAGCCATTGTAGTATGTTCCTATGATTATAATGCTATACTTTGAGATTTACCTGTTGATTGTTCATCTTCTGAATCAACAAAGCTTAAGAATAATAGTTTGATTAATTGGAAATCGTCCTCAAAACGTTTTACGATAGCTTGGAAAGAGTTGAAACAGATAACTGCAACAATCGCAACTCCCAAACCAAATGCTGTAGCAATCAAAGCAGAACCAATACCCATAGCAACTGCTGCAGATTGGTTACCTTGTGTTGCTAAATCTTGGAATGTATATAGGATTCTTACAACAGTACCAAACAAACCTAAGAAAGGTGCAACACCACCAATTGTACCTAGAATTGTTAAATGGTTTTCCAATTTTCTTGATGCTAAACTTGCAGCGATATCAAATGAACGAGAGAATCCGTTTTTTTGTTCAGAAAAAATTCTTACAGCTTCTTCTGTAACTTCACCGATAACACCACCACATTGAAGTGCTAAATTTTGAGCACCAACAAGGTTGTTTTTAGCTAATTCTTTTTGTAGTTTAGGAATAAACTGAACAACGTCACGTTTGTTTTTGTTGTAAAAAGAAACTCTGTTAATTGCTGCAGCTAAAACCAATAT